>JBKJND010000118.1:0-5630 GCA_046596095.1 Ahniellaceae bacterium
TATCGATACGTTCCGGCTGGGCTACGCCAATCGCACGCTCGGTTATCGGTTGCCGGAGAAGAATCGTCTGCAGGGCGCGGAGGTTCGCGGTGCGTTGCAGCGGATCGGCATCTTGCGCGCCTCCGGGCACGAGCATTTCACGGGCTCGCTCGTCATTCCCGTGTGCGATGCCGAGGGGAACATTGCCGAGGTGTACGGGCGCAAGCTGACGCCGGCCAATCAGTTGCGCACCGGCACGCCGCTGCATCTGTATTTGCCGGGACCGCATCGTGGTGTGTTCAATCTTGCTGGCTGGCGCGGATCGGAAGAGGTGATCCTGTGCGAATCGCTCATTGATGCGCTGACGTTCTGGTGCGCGGGCCATCGCAACGTAACCGCTGCGTTCGGCGCATCCGGATTCACCGACGAACTGCGCGACGCCATCGTCGCGAATGGCACGCGGCGCGTGCTGATTGCGTACGATCGCGATGAGGCTGGCGACAAGGCTGCGGCGAAGCTTGCAACGCTGTTCGAAGAGCACGGCATTGCGCCGTATCGCGTGTTGTTCCCGAAAGGCATGGATGCGAACGAGTACGCGCGCAAGGTTGGCCCTGCGGACAAGTCGCTGGGCCTGGTGTTGCGCAAGGCGGAGTTCATGGGCCAAGGCGTAGCGCCCTCGCCTGCCATGAGTGCTGCAACAGCGGTCAGCAGAGAAAAGACGCAACCTGCCCTGCCGACGCCGAGTGCATCGCCAGGCGTCGCGCACGCGCTCACGGCTTTTCCTTTAGTTGCTGCGGTTGCTGCTGCTGTTGACGCTGAGGCCCCAGCACAGTTGCCGGAGCCCTCCTCGCCTGCGCCGATGCCTGCGGTTGAGGTCGCCCCCGAAGTCAACGAGCACGATGTAGCGATGGCGTTCGGCGAGCGCCGTTATCGCGTGCGCGGGCTCGCGCGCAATCTCGCGTTTGATGTGCTCAAGGTCAACGTGATGGTGAGCAACACGGTTGGCGCCGCTTCGACAGGCTCAGGACAGGCATTGCACGTCGACACGCTCGATCTGTATCAGGCCAAAGCGCGTGCGGTGTTTGTCAAGCAGGCTGCACTGGAACTTGGGATCGAGGAATCGGTGATCGCGCGCGATATCGGGCAGGTGTTGCTCAAGCTCGAGACATTGCAGGAAGCGGCGATCAAGACGGCTACACAGCCGCGTGCACAGGCAGTTGTGGCGGCTTTGCCGCCCGAGCAGCACGACGCGGCGCTGGCACTGCTGCGCGATCCTGCGCTTGCTACGCGCATCGTGGCGGACGTGGCCGCGATCGGCGTGGTCGGTGAGGATGCCAATGCGCTGGTCGGGTATCTGGCGTGCGTATCCCGCAAGCTCGACAAGCCACTGGCGATCCTGATCCAGAGCACCAGCGCGGCCGGCAAGTCGACGCTGATGGATGCGCTGCTGTCGCTCATGCCCGAGCCCGAACGGGTCCACTACTCGGCGATGACCGGGCAGAGCCTGTTCTATCTCGGCGAGGGCGATTTGAGGCACAAGATTCTCGCCATCGCCGAGGAAGAAGGCGTGCGCCAGGCGGCGTATGCGCTCAAGCTGCTGCAATCGCAGGGCGAGCTCACGATTGCCTCGACCGGCAAGGATCCAACGACCGGCAAGCTGGTCACCGAGGAATACCGCGTTGAGGGTCCGGTCATGCTGTTTCTGACCTCGACTGCGATCGATCTCGACGAAGAGTTATTGAACCGCTGCATGGTGCTCACGATCAATGAGAGTCGCGAGCAGACAGAAGCGATCCATCGCCGGCAGCGCACGGCACGGACCCTGTCGGGTCTGTTGTCGACCAAGCATGCGGAATCGATCCGCAGTCTGCATCGCGCCGCGCAGCAGTTGTTGCGACCGGTGGCGGTGGTGAATCCTTTTGCCGAGCAGCTGACGTTTCGCTCGGAGTCAACGCGCATGCGCCGCGATCATGCCAAGTACCTGACGCTGATCGATGCGATCGCGTTTGTGCATCAGCATCAGCGCCCAAATTTGCAGGCGACGGTCGCGGGTCAAGTGATCGAGTATGTCGAAGTCACGCTCGATGACATCGCGCTGGCCAATCGGCTTGCGAGTGAGGTGCTGGGTCGCTCGCTGGATGAGTTGCCGCCACAGACGCGGCGCGTGTTGGGTCATGTCGTCGTATGGGTTGAGCAGCGCGCCAGCGCGCAGGCCATCGACCGGAACATGGTGCGATTCACGCGTCGCGAGTTGCGCGAGGCGACGCGCTGCGGTGACACGCAGTTGAAGTTGCATCTGTCGCGTCTGGAAGATCACGAATACCTGATCGTGCATCGCCATGGTCAGCGGCACAGCTACGAGCTTGCGTTTGATGGCCGGATCGACGATGCGGAACGTCAAGTCATCGGATTGCTTGATGTTGAGGCGTTACAAGCCACGACTACGACCGCTAACCGGTCGGGGCAAAACGCCATCCGGTCGGGGTCCGGTCGGCCCCAAGTCGGGGCGTGGTCGGGTGCTGGTCGGGATGCAGAAACACCCGGCAACGCGAGCGCGGGCGCGGCTTCTTCTTCCTTAGTTGCTGCTTTTGAAGAAACTGCACTACTCGGGACGCCGCGCACGCAACCGTCGTACCGTAACGGTAGCGCTGCCGTGAACACCGCCGCGCGGCGCTGAGATGACCGGGCTCGAACTCGCGCTGGCGCGGTTTCTTGAGGCGATTGCGGTGCGCGGGCAGTCGCGGGGCACGGTGCGCACGCGCGAGAGCGCGCTGCGCGCGTTTCTGCGCTGGGGTGCAGAGCGCGGCATGGATGAGCCGGGTCAGGTCACGCGGAGCGTGCTTGAGCGTTATCAACGGCATCTGTATTACCACCGCGAGGTGGGCGGCGCGGGCGCGGGACGCGGTCGTGGTCGGCATGCGGGCAAGCCCATGTCGGTGCAGACCCAACACGCGCATCTGACCGCACTCAAGGTCTGGTTTCGCTGGCTTACGCGGCAGAACTGGATTGCATTCAATCCGGCCTCCGAGATTGACTTGCCACGGCTGCCGCAGCGTTTGCCGCGCACCATTTTGTCGATTGAGGAAGTCGAAGCGGTGTTAGCCGCAACTGCAAGCGCGAGCGATTCGGGTCTGCGTGATCGCGCGATGTTGGAAACGCTGTATGCGACGGGTATCCGGCGCATGGAGTTGGCGAACCTGACGCTCTACGACATCGACACGGAGCGCGGCACGCTGATGGTGCGCGAGGGCAAGGGCGGTCACGATCGCCTGCTGCCGATCGGGGCACGTGCGTGCGCGTGGATCGCGAAGTACCTGGCCGATGTGCGGCCTGGGCTGGTTATCGATGCGAGTCTGACTACGCTGTTCCTCAATGACGAGGGCGCGGCATTCACAGGCGATCGACTGACGGCGCTTGCCAATCGCTATCTCGCCGCTGCCGGCATTGATCGGTTTGGCGCGTGTCATCTGTTCCGGCACACCCTGGCGACGCAGATGCTCGAGAACGGCGCCGACATCCGCTTCATCCAGGCGATGCTCGGGCACGCCAGCATTCAGACCACGACGATCTACACGCGCGTAAGCCTCGCCAATCTGCGCGAGGTGTACGAGCGCACGCATCCGGCCAGGGCCGCGCGGATGATCGCGCAATCACACGACGACGCACGCGATGATCTGCTTGCGCGGCTCGATGCCGAGGCGGACGACGATGGCATCGCGGCGTAGAATCGTTTACCACAATCCCACACCGTCACCGCTCAAGCGCAGGACTTGCCATGGTCGCCGTATTCAAACAGGAAGCACACAAACTCATCGATCAGCTGCCGGACACGGCGAGCTGGAACGACCTCATCTATCAGGCGGTGCTGCATCGCGAGATCGAGGCCGGCCTGGCGGATAGCGCCGCTGGGCGCGTGACGCCGGTTGAGGAGGTGATACGCGAGTTCGGCTTTGAGCCATAAGGTCGTCTGGACCGATCGCGCAAAGGCGCGATTGCGCAAGCTGCGCGATTACATCGCCCAAGATGGACCTGCGGTCGCCGACAGGGTCACCAGGAACCTGCTGCTGCGATCCAGGCAACTGGAAATAGCGCCACATTCCGGACGCCGCGTGCCCGAGTATGGACGTGACGATATCCGCGAGTTGCTGGAACGTCCCTACCGCATCCTCTATGTCGTGTTGCCTGATCGCATCGATGTGATCGCGGTGATGCACTATCGACAGTTGTTGCCCGATGACCTCGCGGATCTGATGGGTGACGACCGTGCACCGCCGAGCTGACGCTGCAGCGGACGCGCGAGACAGTGAGGCGTGCGCCGCTCAACTGCGTTGGAGCGCACGCCGGAAATGATGCGGCAGCGTCCAGAGCATGTATCGCTCGGCTGCAATGACTCCGCAAGACTCGCGACGCTTGATCGCAGTCTCACCGCCGTCACGCCGCTTGCGCTGCCGGCTGCGCTGCGCGGCATTCAGCCGCTCCGCTGCGCCTGCGCAAGCGCCCTGCCGGCTGCCTCTGGCCGTCCATGGCCGCCTCCGCTCACCCTCGCGCAAGCCCACACACGCTCGGCATCCATGCCTCGCGTTTGCGCGCACACTGCTGCGCAGAGTGCGCATCTTGTTGCAAAGCAAGCACGCGCATCGCTGCGCGAACCGCGCGCTTGCCGCTCCGCTTGCGTGAGCTACCCCCGTCCCCACTCGCGCAACGCATCCACGCGCTGCATCACGCTCAGCGCGTGCGCTCACGGGTCTCTGGCGGGCTGTTCGACATAACGCAGATTATGCGCAATGCCGGCGCTGGCCGCGATCGAACGCACTGCACATGCGCGCACCATCGCGCGGCCCATCACCGGCACTGTGCGCTCGCGTGCAGATCGCCTCGCACGATCTAATCGCAATACGCGCTCGCCGCATAATCGACGTTATGTCAACAGGCCGCAGCGCATCCCTGCGCTGTGCAAGGTGCGCCGCTCGCGCGGCGCGGCAGTGTTGTAGCTCTCCCTGCACCTTGCGCGCACGTCCATGTGCGCGCGGCGCAGTCGTCAAGTGCAGTGCACGTGGGCGGACGTGGCCTGCGTCTCCGTCGAGTCTGCGGCCGCGCATTGAATGCGAGCAGCCAGAAAGCTCGACCAACAACAACAGCGAAAGCAGGAGCGCGCCTGCCAACCCATTTTCTTAGCCGCTCGCCCTTGCTCTTGCCGATGCGTGCGCAGCGGCTTACCGTGCGCGCATGTGTGCCTGCCAAACAGCCGATCAGCAGCTAAGAAAACAAGCGCCCGCCGCGCGCACGCGCGCGGCCACGAGTCGGCATCGACCGAAAAACGCGCGTCTGGAATTTTTGCGCTCGAGTGTGGAAACGCAGAGGGGTTCGAGCCGCTGCAACCCGCACCGCATCAGGGATTTTTGCCCCAAACTACGACAGATCGCGTCCGGCGAATTAGATGGGCGCATCTATGATTACGCCCTCGGAAGATTCCTCTCCGTCGATCCCATCATCCAGTTCCCGGACAACTCGCAGTCGCTCAACCCGTACTCGTACATCCTTAACAACCCACTGTCGGGGACGGACCCGACGGGGTATTGCGTCGCGGAAACCGGAACACGGATCAAACACTGCGAAACGGCAACGATCACGGCAACGACGACGGGCGGCGC
>JBKJND010000056.1:0-4666 GCA_046596095.1 Ahniellaceae bacterium
ATGAATAACCACGTGCGCGCACTGCGCGGCGAGAAGAGTTGGTCACAGGCGGATCTGGCCGAGCAGTTGGACGTGTCGCGACAAACCATCAACGCCATCGAGACCGGCAAGTATGATCCCAGCCTGCCTCTTGCCTTCGCGATCGGTGCTCTGTTCGAGCTTCGCATCGAAGACATTTTTGATCCCGGCGCTTGACTCCCCTCAACCCTTTTCGCAACTTCACTTAACGAGAATCGTGATGCCGAATTTCCCATTGTTGCCAATACTCGCGTTCGTCGTGAGCTGCGCAGTTGCGACGGGCACGTTTGCGCAGCCCAATCCCGTCCCGGCCGCGACGCCAAATCCGACGGAAGACAGCGCGCCCGCAGGTAGCCGCACCTACGGAAGTTTGAAGTTCACGCCGTGCAACCTTGCGTCGACCGACGCGCCAGTCGATGTCGATGCGTTCTGCACCACGCTCAAGGTGCCCGAGAATCCCGCAGCGCCAAAGGGCAGCGGTCGCCAGATTGAGCTTGCGCTGGCGTGGGTGCCCTCGAACGATCCCAAGCCCGCCGCCGACCCGGTCTTCATGCTTGCCGGAGGTCCGGGACAATCGGCGCGCGATTCATATCCCGGCATCGCGCCCGCGTTCCGCGAAGTGCGCAGGCATCGCCATGTGCTGCTGCTCGATCAGCGCGGTACTGGCGCGTCCAACCCGCTGGTGTGCCGCGATCGCGACGGCGAGCCCGCAGTGCTCGATGACGAGGACGTATCGGCCGAAGCGCTGCGCGCTTTCACCAGGCGCTGCCTCGACTCGCTGGCAAAGCGCGCGGATCCGCGCTTCTACACGACATCCGTCGCGATCCAGGATCTCGATCTCGTGCGCGCGAAACTTGGTGCGGAGCGCATGAGTCTCGTCGGCATCTCCTACGGCACGCGCGTGGCGCAGCAATACCTCGCGCGCTATCCCGAGCGCGTGCACGCTGCTGTGCTGGACGGCGTGGCGCCGAACTCGATGGTTCTCGGCGTCGATTTCGCGCGCAACCTCGAGAATTCGCTCGATCTGCAGTTCGCGCGTTGCGGCAAAGACAAGCTCTGTAGCGAACGCTATGGCAATCCGCGCTCGAACCTCAACCGCCTGCTGGCGGAAGCACGCGTCGCCCCGCGCACGGTTCCGTTCCGCGATCCGTCGAGCCACGAGTGGCGTGAGCAATCGCTCACGCCCGGCGTCATTGCCGGACTGGTGCGCCTGTTTGCGTATGCACCGGGACTTGCGGCGTCGCTGCCGATGACCTTGCATGAAGCCGTCAGCGGACGCGCCGAACCGTTGGTGGCGCAGGCCGACATGATCACGTCCTCGCTCAGCGACCAGATCGCGCATGGTATGCAGCTTTCGGTCATTTGCAGCGAAGACGCCGACCTCATGCGCGTCAATCCAGACGACGCCGACACGGTACTCGGCAACAGCCTTATCGAACTCATGCAGGCGCAATGTGCGGTGTGGCCGAAAGGCGCGCGCCCCGATCGCTTCCATTCGCCGCTGGTGAGCAGCAGGCCGGTGTTGTTGTTGTCGGGCGAGTTCGATCCGGTGACGCCGCCGCGTTATGGAGCGGAAGTTTTGCGCAGCTTGAGCAACGCGCGCCATCTGGTGCTGCGGGGGCAAGGCCACAACGTGATCGGCGCGGGCTGCATGCCACGTTTGCTCGCGGAGTATTTCGAAAAGCCCGAGCCCGCCGCGCTCAAGGTCGAGTGCCTGAAACAGCTCGACTACGCGCCGCAGTTCGCCGGCTACTACGGATGGGAGCCATGAGTCGCCCAGTCGTTCGGGGCGGAGCGACAGGCCAACGCGCGAAGTCGGTTCACCGCTTTTCCCACTCGCAGCGCCTTGAGGTTCAAAAACCATGATCCACGTCGAAGGTTTGCACAAACGCTTCAAGACCAAGACTGGCGACGTGATCGCGGTCGACGACGTCGGCTTCACCGCCGAGAACGGCCAGATCACGGGCCTGCTTGGACCGAACGGCGCCGGCAAGACAACTACATTACGCATGCTCTACACGCTGATGCAGCCCGACGCGGGCCACATCACCGTCGATGGCCTCGATGTCGCGCGCGACGCCACTGCCGTACGCCGGTCGCTGGCGGTGTTGCCGGACGCGCGCGGTGTTTACAAACGCCTCACCGCGCGCGAAAACGTCCGCTACTTCGGGGAGCTGCACGGGCTCGACAACGCGACCATCAACGCGCGCCTCGAACACCTCGCGGATGCACTCGAGATGCACGATTTCCTCGATCGCCGCACCGAAGGCTTCTCGCAAGGTCAGCGCACCAAGACCGCGATCGCGCGCGCGCTGATCCACGATCCCAAAAACGTGATCCTGGATGAGCCCACCAATGGACTCGATGTCATGACCACGCGCGGGTTGCGTCGATTCCTGCAGGGGCTGCGTGTCGCCGGCCACTGCGTATTGTTCTCGAGTCACATCATGCAGGAGGTCGCGGCGCTCTGCGATCACATCGTGGTGATCGCCAAGGGCCGCGTGGTCGCGCAAGGCAGCGCGGGAGATCTGCGCGAGCAGAGCGGCGAGTCGAATCTCGAAGACGCGTTCGTCAAGATCATCGGTTCGGAAGAGGGATTGCTGTCATGAAGCTCACGCCGATGAAATCCTTCTGGATCGTGATGCTGAAGGAATTGCGCGAGAGTTTTCGCGACCGCCGCACGGTGATGATGGCGCTGGTGTTCAGCCCGTTACTGACGCCACTGCTGATGATGGGCCTCATCACGCTCAGCGTGAAAAAGGAAACCGAAAAACTCGAGAAGGAACTGGTACTGGCCGTCGCCGGGCAGGAGCACGCGCCGAATCTGGTTGCATGGCTGCGCGCGCAAGGCGTCAAGGTCAAAGCGCCGCCGCGCGATCTCGAAGCCGCCATCCGCAATCAGGACGAAGACGCGATCCTTGCCATCCATCCGGGCTACGGCAAGGCCTGGCGCGCCAACAAGCCGGCCGAGGTCGAGATCGTGCACGACTCCTCGCGCATGTACGCCGGCACCGTCGTCACGCGTGTCGAAAACCTGCTCGAGAGTTACGGGCGCATCACCGGCACTTTGCGCCTGGTGGTGCGCGGCGTGCATCCCAACGTGATCGCGCCGCTGCGTGTGGCGCATCTCGATGTGGCGACGCCCGAAGCCAAGCAAGGCATGGCGCTCATGTTCCTTCCGTACATCCTGTTGCTCGGTGCGTTTCTCGGTGGGGCCTATATCGCCATCGACGCCACCGCGGGCGAACGCGAGCGGCAGTCGCTGGAACCCCTGCTTGCCAATCCGGTCAGTCGCGAATCGATCATGAGCGGCAAGATGGGAGCGGCCGCAGTGTTTGCGTTGCTGAGCGTGGTGCTGACGATGCTCGCGTTCAAGTTGAGCTTCATGCTGATGCCGGCGAACCGTTCCGGTATTGCGTTCGATCTTTCCTGGCTCAACATCGCCAAATTGTTCCTCATCACCGCGCCGGTGGCGGTGCTGGGCACGGCGATTTTCACCGTGGTCTCCGCGAACTCCAAGACCGTCAAGGAAGCGCAGAGCTGGTTCGGCATCCTCATGCTGTTGCCGATGATCCCGACCATCGTGCTCATGGTGTCGCCGGTCAAGGACAAGCTCTGGATGTTCCTCGTGCCGTTCCTCGGCCAGAACCAGATGCTGGTGCGCGTGCTGCGCGGTCAGACCGTGAGTTCCGCCGAATGGGCGATCGGACTTGCGGGCGCCGCGCTCGCCTGCGTCCTGCTCTGGGTATTCGCCTCGCGGCTCTATCGCCGCGAACAACTCGCCATCTCCGCGTGACGCTCCGGTCAGGTGGCTGACGCCCACCTGACCGCCGCAGCGGCAGGGCTCTGTGTGGGCCACCATCGTCTGCCCGCTCGGCGCAGACAAGTTGCGCGCGGACGACGGCATCGGCTTTCCCACGCCGGCTCCCTGCGCCGCCTCACCCTGCGCGCACTCACCCGCGAGAAACTTCGAGCCAATCAGTAGTTGCGGCTGGGCGGCGACCAAGGCACTTGCGGCTTCGCGCCCTACTTGCCGATGCAGAAGGTCGAAAAGATCTGCCCGAGGAGGTCATCTGGGGTAAACGCGCCGGTGATTTCGCCGAGCGTTTGCTGTGCCTGGCGGAGTTCTTCGGCAGCGAGTTCGCCGGCATACGCTTCAGCGAGTTGTTCGCGGCTGCGGTCGAGGTGAGTTTGCGTGCGTTCGAGTGCGTCTACGTGGCGGGCGCGGGCGCTGAAGGTGCCGCGAGAGTCGTCACTGCCACCGCCGGCGATTTGCGTGAGTAGCGATTCGAGCGAGTCCACGCCGCGGCCGTCGTGTGCGCTGAGCCATGTGTGTGCGACGCCGTCCAGACGTTCGATACACGGTTCGATGCCGGTAAGGTCGATCTTGTTGTGCACAACGATGTGTCGTGGCAGATATGGACCCTCTCCCTCGGTCCCTTTTCCGGCTGGAGAGATCAGCGCATCGGCGCCCGATGCCTGCATGTGCCTCGGAACCCAATTCTCGTCATTCCCGCGCAGGCGGGAATCCAGTGAATTCGGCAAAGTTGGAACGAATGCCTGTTCGCAAGAAACTGGATTCCCGCCTACGCGGGAATGACGAGAATTGGGTTCCGAGGCACATGTCGGAAGGGGGCGGCGATGCGTT
>JBKJND010000422.1:0-5467 GCA_046596095.1 Ahniellaceae bacterium
ATCTCCATTGCCGCTTTGGCGCGTGTCGGCGTCGGCGCGCGCACGAGTGCCGTCGGTCACATCCAGCAACAAGTACAAAGCGCGCGCATCGGCCGCAGCATGCAGGCGCAAGCGTCCGTCGCGCGAGCGTTGCGGCGTAGTGGCAGCCCAGTCGTCGCCCGAGCCGTCCACGACGATGCGACCCTTGAGCGGATGCACGTACAGGCCCGAGCCCGCGTCGCGTCCGAATCCCGGTTCTTCTGCGAGCGCGTGCGCCATGGCTTGCGCGGCGTCGATCTGCGCGCGCTCCTGCACATTGCGCAGCAGTGCCTCCATCTGCTCGATGAGCAGCCACGCACCCACCGGCAACAACAACGCCGCCAGTGCCGCAAGCGCGAACAACACGCGATTTCGCATCGGTTTCAAAAAGGGGACGGAGGCAATTAATCGAGGTGCTCAATCGTAAGGGATTAATTACCTCCGTCCCCTTTTCGATAGCTACATCTTCCAGCGATAGCCAGCGCCGTGCACGGTATCGATCTGATCGAACGCGGGATCGATGGCGAGGAACTTCTTGCGGATGCGCTTGATGTGCGAGGTGATGGTGGCGTCGTCGACCACGACCTGCGCGTCGCGCATGAGCTGGTCGCGATTCTTGACGTGACCCGGATGCCGGACCAGCGTGTGCACCATCCAGAATTCGGTGACCGTGAGCGGCACGATTTCCCCGTTCCACGCGATGGTCATGCGCTCGGCGGCGAGCGTCATCGCACCGTGCGTGACGGTGACTTCGCTCGAAGACGGCCGGCGCATCGCGTCCACGCGGCGGAACAGGGTGTTGATGCGCGCGGTCAGGTGCGGCAACGACACGTCCTTGGTCAGATAATCATCGGCGCCGAGACGCAAGCCCGAGATGACGTCGAAATCCGAATCGCGCGCGGTCAGAAAGATGAGCGGCAACTGCGGCGCACGCGCGCGCAGGTTGCGGCAGAGCTCGAAGCCGCCTTCCGGCTCGTCGCCAAGGCCGATGTCGATGAGCACTAGATCGGGCAGGCGCAGCGCGAAAGCCTGCTCGGCGTCCGCGCGCGAGCTGTACTGGAACACGTCGAAACCAAGCCGCTTGAGCGCGTCGGCGTAGTTGGCGCGGATGGCGGGCTCGTCTTCAACGATCGCGATGTTGCGTGCCATTAGGATTCCTCGCTGGCTGAAGTCCCGGTAACGCTTTGCACTACCGGAGCTGTGAAAGGCAAACAGAGCCGCTTCAGGAGCGCCGTACAGATCGCTTCAAAGTGAACTCGACTCTCGCAGTGCCAAGCCCGCACCGCAACCGCCATCCGGCCCACGCCCGCGAATCGCCACGCTGCGGGCCGCTCGCCGTCGCCGCAACTACCCAGCCCGATGATTCGATGCGTGCATGACCAGCGCACCGCTTCCCGGACACGTCCGAGCCTGGCTTCGACGCCTGCGGCGATTGTTACGCCGCTATCGCTGATGCCGCACGTTGCCGCATCTGCGCGATCGTACCCGCGTAGTCGCCGCTTGCGAAAATCGCCGAACCCGCCACGAACGTATCCGCGCCAGCCGCCGCAATCGCGGCGATGTTGTCCGGTTTGACGCCGCCATCTATCTCCAGGCGCACGTCGCGTCCGCTCGCCGCAATGCGGCGCCTCACTTCGCGCAATTTGACCAACGAAGACGCGATGAATTCCTGCCCGCCGAAGCCCGGGTTGACGCTCATCAGCAGCACGAGGTCGAGTTCGTCGAGCACGTGATCGAGCACGCTCGCTGGCGTCGCCGGATTGAGCACCAGTCCGACCTGACAGCCACTGCCGCGGATCAGCTGGATAGTGCGATGCACGTGCTCGCTGGCTTCCGGATGAAAACTGATCAGTGAGGCGCCGGCCTGCGCAAAGTCCGGCACGATGCGATCGACCGGTTTGACCATGAGATGCACGTCGATCGGTGCCGTGACGCCGTGCTTGCGCAGCGCCGCGCACACCATCGGGCCGATGGTGAGGTTGGGCACGTAATGGTTGTCCATCACGTCGAAATGGATCCAGTCCGCGCCGGCTGCCAACACTGCATCGACCTCCTCGCCGAGCCGCGCGAAATTCGCGGAGAGGATGGATGCCGCGATAACGGGAGACAGTCGATCAGTTGAATCCACGTTGCACCTTGATCTGTTCCCACGCCGCGTTGATCGCCTGCGCTTTGTCTTCGGCACGCTTGAGCGCGTCGCCGGCGATGCCACGCGCCTGCATCTTGTCCGGGTGATGCTTCGTGATCAATTTGCGATACGCGTTGCGGATGACGCTCTCGCTCGAGAGGCGCGAAACACCGAGCACCTGATACGGATCGAGCACCGGCGCCGCGCGTGGCGGCGGTGGGGCGCTGCGCGGCGGCGGCTCGCGGCGGGCATCGCCTTGTCCACCCCACGCGCTGCCGGGCGGCCGGCGCGCGTGCAGAATGCTGGTCGCTGTATCGGGGTCGAGTCCGAGATCCTGCGCGATGCGCGAGAGCATGCCATCGCCAGCCGCGTGCAGGTGGCCATCCGCGGCACCGACTTCCGCCAGCACCTCGATCACCATGAGTTTCATCTCGGCGCGAAAACTTGAGAACACGCGCAGGCGGCGCGCGGCGCCGCCGACATCGAACGCGCTTTCCTTGCCTTCGTTGAAAGCGCGGATCGCGGTCTGGCGTTTGGGTTCGTCAAGATCGAGACGGCGCATCAGTTTCTCGACACTCGCAATCTCCGCCGGAGTTACGCGACCGTCGGCCTTGGCGACCGCGCCGGCGAGGCCGAACAATGGATCGAGAAATGCACCGCGCGGCCCGGCACCGGGCAGCAACGGCGTCAACCAGCCCGCGTCCCATGCGTGCCCCAGCGCGATGCCGACGCCGCAGCCGATGGGATTGCGCGTGGCGAATAGACCCAACACGCCGCCGACAATTTTTCCGATGAATTTCATGGCGCGCCGTTCGCGATTTTACGCGCGGTCGATGGCGGCTGCACCGGGCGTTGCGCCGCATACCAGCGCGCACTCTCGGCGATGTCGCGGGCGCTGAGTGTGCCGGCCACGGCCTGCATTGCGGCGTGCTTGCGCGCACCACTGCGATACGCGGCTAGCGCGGCGACCAGGTACGCCTCACGCTGCGCGGCGAGGTGCGGAGCGTCAGGCGTAACCGCGACGCCGTTCTCGCCATGGCACGCCACGCACAGACCCAGCTTGGCGGGACGCACGGTCATGGTCGGCGACGCAGCCAGCAACGCGGCGCCCAGCAACAACGGAAATGGCATGCGCGGGAAGGATCGTTTGGTGGAAGCGCGATTCTAGCGGCGCACCCACGCGCGCGCCGCTCCTCTGCGCCCGCGCCGTTGCAGGAGCGGCGCAAGCCGCGATCCAGCGCGTGATCGACTTTACGTTCGCGGCTCGCGCCGCTCCTGCAGGGCTGTCGTCACCCTACAATTCGCGCTTTGCGCGAGACGCTACATGACGACGACGTTGCTCGAAGCGGATCTGCCGGGGCTTGAGCGCGTGCATCGCGGCAAGGTGCGCGACGTGTTTGCGCTCGACGCCAGGCGTCTGCTCATGGTTGCGAGCGATCGGTTGTCGGCGTTTGACGTGGTGCTGCCCGACCCCGTTCCCGGCAAGGGCGAGATTCTGACGGCAATGTCCAATGCGTGGTTTGCGCGCACCGAGGCGCTGGTGCCCAATCACCTGCTGCCGGAAACCGCAGCGTCCGTGTTGCCGGCTGGCATCGATCCCTTGCCGTACGTCGAACGCAGCGTGGTGGTGCGACGACTGCGGCCGTTGCCCGTCGAAGCCATTGCTCGTGGTTACCTCATCGGCTCCGGCTGGAAGGATTATCAGGCGACTGGCGCGGTGAGCGGCGTCACGCTCCCTGCGGGGCTTGCGCTTGCCGAGCAGCTCGGCGAACCGATCTTCACGCCATCGACCAAGGCCGCGGCCGGTGCGCACGACGAAAACATCGACTTTGACGCACTGGTCGCGCTCGTTGGCGGCGACCTCGCCGAGCGCGTGCGCGCGGCCACGCTTTCGATCTATCGCTTTGCCGCCGACTTCGCGCGCGCGCGCGGGATTCTCATCGCCGATACCAAGCTCGAATTCGGGCTCGATGCCGATGGCACCTTGCGCGTGATGGACGAGATGCTGACGCCCGACTCCTCGCGCTTCTGGGATGCAGCGCAGTACCGTACGGG
Organism: Ahniellaceae bacterium; assembly: GCA_046596095.1. Lineage (GTDB taxonomy): Bacteria > Pseudomonadota > Gammaproteobacteria > Xanthomonadales > Ahniellaceae > JBBQNY01. Next base: position 4,202 of record JBKJND010000422.1, read on the forward strand.
CATCTCGCCACCGAGTTTCGACAAACAGTTCGTGCGCGATCATCTTGAAACACTCGACTGGAACAAGCGCGCACCCGGGCCGCGTTTGCCGCAAGCTGTCATCAACGGCACCGTCGCGCGCTACGCCGAAGCGCTGCGCCGTCTTTCGAATTGAGGGCTCCTATGCGTTTGCGCAATGCCAGTCTCCTGCTGTTCGCATTCTTGCTGGCCGTGCCTGCTGCGAATGCGCAATCGCGTGTTGAAGACATCAACAAGCTTGGGACCATCCAGGTCACGGCAACGCGGCGTGCCGAGAGCACCCTTGACGTTCCCGCCGGCGTCACCGTCGTCGAGGAGGAGCAGATCCGCGAAGCGTATGCACCGACCGCGATGGATCTCCTGCACGGTGAAGTCGGCACGTTCGTGCAGCAAACCACGCCGGGTCAGAGCATAGTGATCGTGCGCGGACTCAAAGGCTCAGAAGTGCTGCACCTGGTCGATGGCTTCCGGCTCAACAACGCGATCTTCCGCAACTCGCCCAGTCAGTACATCGCACTCGTCGACGGCCACTCGCTTGAGCGCGTCGAGGTGGTGCGCGGACCGATGTCTGCGCTGTACGGCGGCGATGCCATGGGCGGCGTGGTGCAGATGTTTTCCGCCAATCCAAGCTTCCAGGGCGAACAATGGCAAGCCGACGGACGCGTGCGGGCGGTGTTCGCGAGCGCCGATGACTCGATCCTCACACGCGCGGAAGCGAGCGGCGGGCGGGAAGGTCTCGCACTCACTGGCGGTGTGAGCTATCAGAACGTTGACGAGTTGCGTGTCGGTGGCGGTGACATGCTGCCTTTCACTGCGTTTCGAGCACGCGCCGGCAACCTCAAGGCGATCTGGTCCCCCGTCGTCGGCCATGAATTGATGTTGCAGGCACAGGCGCTCAAGCAACCGAGCACGCCGCGCTTCGACGAACTGGTGCCGGGTTTCGGGCAAACGCGCGCCAACTCATCCGAGTTTGCATTCGAACCGCAGACTCGCGAGTTTCTGCAGGGTCGCTGGCGCATGCAGAATTCAACGCTCGCGTTCGACTCGCTCGAACTCATGGCGGGTCACCAGAGCATTCGCGACGACCGACGCAACCGCGACTTCGGCACGCTGAACCGCGACACCGAGGGCAATGACGTCGACACATTTGGCGTCAGCGTGGTCGCGGAGAAAACCCTGTCGGAGTCGCAACACCTCGCGTATGGCGCCGAGTATTACCGCGACGACGTGACTTCGAGTCGCCAGCGC
>JBKJND010000075.1:0-6227 GCA_046596095.1 Ahniellaceae bacterium
CCAAGAAGGCTGCGAAGAAACCGGCAGCGAAGAAAGTAGCCAAGAAGGCTGCGAAGAAACCGGCAGCGAAGAAAGTAGCGAAGAAGGCTGCAAAGAAACCGGCAGCCAAGAAGGTAGCCAAGAAGGCGGCCAAGAAGCCGGCAGCGAAGAAGGCGGCAAAGAAAGCAGTCAAGAAGGCCGCCAAGAAGCCGGCAGCCAAGAAAGCTGCGAAGAAAGCCGCCAAGAAGCCAGCCAAGAAGGCCGCCAAGAAAGCGGCCAAGAAGCCAGCTGCCAAAGCGAAGAAGCCCGCGCCGCCAGCTCCAATGGGCGGTCTTTCGATGGGCTCGATGTTCTAGAAAATTGTCAGCAGCATCGTTGATGCAACACCACCGGGGCGCGTGAGCGCCGCGGTGTCGACTCGATAGAGGGGTCTCGAACCACCGCACGTCTGCCCGGATGCGGTGGTTCTTTGTTTTTGGGGTAAGCGAATCGTGGGTCGGTGCGTTCCCGAGTCCCGGCTCGTGCCTATAATGCCCCGGCGTTGCGCGTTTCCTGGGGAGAGGCTGAGACGAGCCGTGTCAACAGGTCAGCGGTCGGCGAGTGGCCGCTGTGATCGGCTGGCACGGGTGCGCACGCAAGACGCTCGGGACGCCAGCGGTTGATGCCGTCCGTGCCTCTTCGAAAAAAGCAGGCTGCGCTGTTTTGTTCTGTCGTAAATCGGATCTGTCGGGAGTCGCTATGAGTCGCAAATTTCCAAATCGCTGCATGCGTCAGTCGGGAGCGCGGCGCTGGTTGCGCTTCGCTGGACTTATGGCACTCATGGTTTTCGTTGTCGCGGTTGCCGCGTGCGGCAAAAAGGACCAGGCACCACCCGCTGCCGGCGCCGCCGCGCCTGGTGCGAGTGCTCCTGCAGGGACTGCGGCACCCGCAGCCGTCGTGAAACTCTCGGTCAATGAATTGTTGCAGCGGGCGAAAGCCGCCGAGAAAGAACAGCGCATGGTCGCCCCGGCCAACGACAACGCAATGGACTATTACTTGCAGATCATCGCGCAGGACCCGTCCAACGCACAGGCGACGCAGGCTCTGGTCGACTTGTTCCCGATGGCGGCCAGTTCCGCGGAGTCGTCGATAACCGCCAAGAATGTGCTCGAGGCCGAACGAATTATCGGCATGCTCGACAAGTCGAGCCCTGGGTCGTACACGGTCACCACACTGCGCGCCAAGCTCGATACGCAGCGTGCCGCCGGCGAACGCATTGAGGCAGACAAGCTGGCGGAAGAACAGCGTCGTTTGCAACTTCTGCAGGACCAGGCGACGGCAGCAGCACAGGCTGCCCAGGCGCCAGCAGCTGCGCCTGCCGCGACCGCTGCCCAGCCGCCAACTCAATCGCCAGCGGCGGCCGCCGACACGGCGCCAGCAACAACACCTGCGCAACCGAACCCGGAAGCTCCGGCAGCCAAGACTGCCGCAACCACGCCTGCAGCCGCAGCGCCGGCGAGCACTGCGGCCGCAGGTGGGGGCGAGTCACGTGAAGCGCGACTAACGCGGCAGGTACCGCCGGCATTCCCGCCCGAAGCCGCGCGCAAGCGTCAGTCGGGCTGGGTCGAGGTGCGTATCTCGGTCGGCCCGCAAGGCAACGTGACGGGTGCCGATGTGGTGCGCGCCCAGCCGTCGCGGGTATTCGATCGAGCGGCGCTCGCGGCGGTGCGGCAGTGGCGCTTTGATCCCGCGCTGCGCAACGGTCAGCCCATCGCGTCGCAACGCACGCAGCGCATCGAGTTCAAGCTGTAGATCCAGCGTCAGGTCGCGAGCGACCTGACCTGCGACGGCACGCAATTCACAGCGCGCGGGCGCGTCTTGTCGATTCGTGCAGGTCAGGTCGCGAACGCGACCTGACTTGAGCATGCCGAACGTACGTCAGCGGCGGTTGGGCTTGCGCACGACCGAGCGCGACCTGGCGCGCGGCGCCGGTCGCAAATGTTGGCGTTCGACCGTGTCGAGTTGCAACCAGTCGACCACCGGCAAACCAAGATAGCGATCGAGCATCGTCGGCATGAGGCCCGTCGGCACCGGCGTCTCGGCATTCCAGATGAGCACCATGCCGAAGTCGTGATCGGGCAGCAGTGCGATGACCGCGCGGTAACCTTGCACGGCACCCGCGTGCCAGACCAACCGGTGACCTTGATAATCGACCACACGCCAGCCCAGGCCATACCAGGCATCGACGATGCGTTGACGGCGCCACTGCGACCCGAAGCGCTCATGGGGACTGTGGGCCTGGGGGGACTGAATGACGTCGAGCACCGCGCGCGACACCACGTCCGGTCGATGGCCGAGCTGCGCGAGTAGCCACGCGCTCATGTCGCGTGCGCTGGCATTGACGCCTGCGGCGGGTGTCAACCTGTAGTAAGTCGGCTTGGGCGAAACCTTGGCGAAACCCATGCTGCGACGAATATGCGGACGCGCCCAATCCGATGAAGTTTCGAGCGCACCCAGTCCAAACGTGGCGCTGCGCATGCCGAGCGGCGCGAACATCAGCCGCTCCGCCCATTCGGAATAAAAATCCCCGGTCCCGGCGTAAATGAGGTCGCCGGAGGCGCTGAACGCAACGTTCTGGTAGCCGTAACAACTGCCCACTGCGCAATTTCCAGTCACGGTGCTCAACTGCCGCACCAGATCGGGATAGGCAACGCCTGCTTCGACCACGCGATCCAGTGAGTTTGCCGGTAGGCCAGTGCGGTGGCTCAGCACATCACGCAACGTCAGTCGTGCAGTGCCGAGCGAGTCCTTGAGTGCAAACGCAGGCACAAACTCGCGTACCGGATCGTCCCATCCAAGCTGGCCACGCTCGACCAATAGCCCCGCGGTGGTCGCGGCGAACGCCTTGGACAATGACGCAATCCGAAACACCGTATCGGACCCGGCCGCCTGGCGTGTGCCCACGTCGGTCACGCCGATGCCCCGCACGCTCAGAACCTTGCCGTCTTTAACAAGCACTGCGGCAAGTGCAGGTATGCGCGCAACGGCCAGCACTCGATCGCTTAGCGCCTCGAATTCGGCTGTCATCGTGGCGACATTCGCGGCGCGATCGCCCGGGACCCATGCACGCTCTGGCGGCATGAGGCGAGTCGCTCGCGGTAGCAGGATCGACGGCGCCACTGCGGGCTCGGCGAGCGGCGTTGCGGCATTCGGGACAACGACTTGCGCGTGTACGACCAACGGCACTTGCACGGTCAGCACCGTCAGAATTCCAATCAACCACGCACAACGACGTTGCGTCCGGCACCGGCTGATGACCGAATTCAGCATGCTATTCTCGAAGCGTCGATCATGTGCAATTTGATGGATGGATGGCATTGATCGGCATTGTAATCAACGCAGCATGAGGAGCAGGCGCGCATGATCGCAACTCTGGTGATTCTTGGACTGATCGCGGTGTTGCTGTTCTCGGGCGTGGGCATCTACAACGGCCTCATCGCCGCGCGCAACGCGTTCAAGAATGCCTTCGCCCAGATCGACGTGCAGTTGCAGCGGCGCTACGACCTCATCCCGAATCTCGTCGAGACGGCCAAGGCCTATCTGAAGCATGAACGCGAGACGCTTGAAGCGGTTATCGCAGCCCGCAACACCGCGCAGGCCGGTTTGAAAGCCGCACAGGCCAATCCCGGCGATCCCGCAGCAATGGCGCAGCTCTCCGGCGCCGACGGCATGCTGAGCCAGGTGATGACCCGCTTCATGGCGATTGCCGAGGCCTACCCGGATCTCAAGGCCAACCAGAACATGATGCAGCTGACCGAGGAGCTCTCGTCGACCGAGAACAAGGTCGCGTTTGCGCGCCAGGCCTTCAACGATTCGGTCATGTCGTACAACAAGCGCGAGATTTTTCCTAATACGATTCTCGCTGGCATGTTCAACTTCGCGGCTGCTCAGCTGCTCGAAGTCGAGAGTTCTGCTGCCCGCATTGCACCGAAGGTGTCGTTCGGCTGACATTCGTTTCGCTCGCAGGGTGGACAAGGGGCGAAGACAATGAACTTCTTCGAGCACCAGCAGCTGGCGCGCACCCAGTCGCGCCGGTTAATCGTGTTGTTCGCGCTCGCCGTGGCGCTGATCGTGATCGCAGTCGATCTGGTAGTCGTGCTGGTCGCCGGCATGACCTTGCCGAGCGCGCAAATAGCGGACGGCGGAATGAGGTCGCTCGTCACCGCGCATCCGGGCTTGCTTGTCTTCGCAACGCTTGGAACGCTCGCCGTTATTGGCATTGCGAGCCTGGTTAAAACCAGCATGCTCCGGAGCGGCGGTGGTGCAGTCGCGAGGCAGCTGGGTGCGACGCTGGTGCCGGCGGAAACCCGCAGTCCGTCCCTGCGCCGACTGCGCAACGTCATCGAGGAAATTGCCATCGCATCTGGCGTGCCCGTGCCGGAGATCTACGTGCTCGAACAGGAATCCGGCATCAACGCATTCGCTGCAGGGTATTCCGCCAGCGACGCCGCAATCACCGTGACGCAAGGCGCCCTGGAGCGACTGTCGCGGGATGAATTGCAGGGTGTGATTGCGCACGAATTCAGCCATGTCCTCAATGGCGACATGCGCCTCAACATCCGCCTGATGGGCGTGCTGTTCGGGATCCTGGTGATCGGGCTCGCGGCCAGGTTCGTATTGCAGAACGCGCGCGGTTCGCGTGACAGCAAGGTGGGCGCACTCATTGCCGCCGCATTCTTCATCATGCTGATCGGTTACATCGGCTTGTTCTTTGGTCGCCTCATCAAGTCTGGCGTGTCGCGCCAACGCGAATATCTCGCAGACGCCTCGGCGGTGCAGTTCACCCGTCAGAGTCTCGGTATTGCGGGCGCGCTCAAGAAAATCGGCGGGCTGGCGCAAGGCTCGAAACTCGAGCACGCGGGCACTGAAGAAGTGAGCCATATGCTGTTTGGCGATGGCGTGGGCTACTCGAGCCTCATGTCTACGCACCCGCCGCTCGCGGAGCGCATCCGTCGACTCGATCCGCAATTCAAGCCCGAAGAGTTTAGAGCGCTCGCCGCTTTGATGCCCGCTGAGGGCCACGCCGATTCACTGGCGCTGGCGGAGGAGCAATCGGTCTCGATGCTTGCCGGCGCCGGCGCAGTGCGGGCGGCCCAAGCGCCTGCGGATCAATCCGAGTGCATCGCGCCGTCGCAGGTCGTAGGGCAGGTCGGCAATCCGGCCGACGACGATTACCGGCTCGCCACCGCGCTGCGCGAAGGCATTCCCGTGGCGCTGCGGGACGCGGCGCGCAGCGTTAACGACGCAATCGCGCTGCTGTTCGCCTTGATGCTGGATGGCGAGGAGAACTTGCGCGCACGACAACTCCTCACCATCCGTGAGCGCCACGACGATGAGATCGGCAACCGGGCGGCTGCGTTGTTCGACGCTGCCCTCGAACTGCCGCCTCGCGCACGGCTGCCTCTGGCCTCAATCGCGTTTCCGCAATTGCACCGCCTGGGCCGACCGCATCTGATGCGCATGGTGCAAACGTTGGACGCGCTTATCGCCGCAGACGGGCACATCGCATTGTTCGAATATTCTCTCGCGCGCATGCTGCGGGTGCAGGTGACGGATGCGCTCGACCCCTCGCGGGCGCGCGTAATCGGATCCAGCAAGCTCGCCAGTTTGCGCGACGATGCTCTACGCGTGCTTTCGATCCTTGCGCAGCAAGGCAGCGAAAATCGTGATGCCGCCCAGCGTGCTTACCACGCCGGATTGCGCGAACTCTGGCCGCAGGAGGCATTCAAGTACGCGCCGCCGGCAGAGTGGGTCGCGCGGCTCGACGAAAGCCTGACGAGGCTGAATCGACTCGATTCCACCGGCAAGCAAATGCTGATCGCGGCGTTGGTGCGCACCGTTAGCGAGGATGGGCGGCTCAGCGTCGAAGAGGGCGAGTTGTTGCGCGTCATCTGTGCCTCGCTCCACTGCCCGCTGCCTCCACTACTTGCCGCCGCGTAGCGCCTGCCTTCTTGGCGCCTGGAAAAAGGGATGGAGCTTGTTTGGTTGAGGACTCTAGTACGCTGCGCACTCCTCGACTGACTCGTCAAACACGAACGTGACGTCAACGCCCGGCGACGCGCTTGCCGCAGCCCGCATCTACTTTGGCCAGGAAGGTTACGCCGTGCTGCGCGGCGTGCTGGGGCCGGCTGAGGCCGCCCTTTGCGCCGACTATGCGCTGCTGCAGTCGACCGACCCTGAGTATTTTGATGAAGAGCCGTCGCTGACCG
>JBKJND010000125.1:0-4695 GCA_046596095.1 Ahniellaceae bacterium
GCGCAAGCTCGTGGAGCGCAACGCTGCTGGCGCAGCCGCAGAGATTGGAGAGGTCGAGCGCATTGCGCGTGAGACCCTCACGCAGGTGCGGAGCGCGGTGTCCGACATGCGCGGCGCCGGATTCGCGCAGACATGCGAAAACGTGTGCGCGGTTCTTGAAGGCACCGGGATCCGGGTGCAACGCGATACTGACGCAGCCCTGCTACTTGACGACTCTGCCGATCAGGCACTGGCCTGGGTCTTGCGCGAATCCGTCACCAACATTCTTCGACACGCGCAGGCAACGCAGGTCGCGATTGCGTTGCATGCCTCTTCCGGTAGCGTTGTCCTGGAAGTCGTTGACGACGGTCACGCGGGGCCGATCGTGGAAGGCCAGGGCGTACGCGGGATGCGCGAGCGGATGACGGCGCTGGGCGGTGATCTGGTGGTCGAGGTCCAGCTCAGCGGCGGACTCCGCGTGCGCGGCTCCGCATTGGTAGCGAACGCGCGGGAGAGCCGCGTGACCGGCGCCAGTGCCGTCGTTCGAGGAAATACATTTCCGTTGCCAAACTATTCCGAGGCGAGAGAAGCGCGCAAATGATCCGGGTGCTGTTGGCAGAGGATCAAGCGTTGCTGCGCGGTGCGCTGGCCGCGCTGCTCGGGCTCGAACCCGATATCGAAGTGGTGGCAGTCGCACCCGACGGCGAGGAGGCGTGGCAACTGCTCGCGCGCGGAGGCATCGACGTGCTTGTGACCGATATCGAAATGCCGCGACTGTCAGGGCTCGACCTCGCCGTGCGTGTGCGGGATGCGGCGCTGGCCTGCAAGGTCGTGATCCTCACAACATTCGCGCGGCCGGGTTTTCTGCGTCGCGCGCTGGAAGCCGGTGCCAGCGGCTATCTGCTCAAGGACGCACCCGCGGAAAAGCTGGCGGATGCGCTACGCACGGTGTATCGCGGCGGTCGCGCCATCGATCCGGAACTGGCGCTTTCCGCGTGGAGCGAAACCGATCCCTTGAGTGATCGCGAACGCCAGGTGTTGGGGCTCGCGGGCGATGGTGCCAGCGCTGGAGACATCGCACGGCAACTGCATCTGACGCAGGGCACCGTGCGCAATTACCTGTCGGAGGCGATCGGCAAGCTCGGCGTCAGCAATCGCATCGAGGCTTTTCGCCTCGCCCGCCAAAAAGGCTGGCTGTAGCTTATGAACCCCTCTCCCTTCGGGGTGATTGGGCGCGCTTGCGAGCATGCTCGCGCGCACAATCACGCCCAGAGGGCCAGGGTGGGGTAGGGGTGAGGGGCCGAGATTGCCTCAGAGTGACGACTTGCCTCGCCGCAGGCACCGCCCCTCATCCGGCGCTGCGCGCCACCTTCTCCCGAAGGGAGAAGAAAGGCGTTGCGCGAAGCCCGCGGAGTCCGGCCCTACAATGCGCGCCCGTTGCGATGTGGCTGTCCGTGCGCAAGTCCGAATTCCAATACGAGTTGCCGCGTGAGTTGATTGCGCAGGCCCCGCTTGACGAGCGAGCAGCGTCGCGCCTGTTGATCGTGCCGCAGGTTGGTGACTTCATCGACTCGCGCATACGCGCGCTGCCCGAAGCCTTGCGCGCGGGCGACCTGCTCGTGTTCAACGACACACGCGTGTTGCCCGCGCGCATGCAGGGCCACAAGGATTCGGGCGGCGCAGTCGAGTTGCTGCTGGAGCGTCTGGAAGACGAGCACACGCTGCTCGTGCAAGTGCGCGCGAGCAAGCCGCTGCGCGTGGGTCGTCGCGTTGTGCTCGACGATGGCAGCGAGCTTGAAGTGCTTGCGCGCGAAGGCGAGTTCGTGCGCCTGCGTTACCGCGGTGACGAAGGTGCCAGCGCCTTGCTCGATCGCGTCGGCGCGATCCCATTACCCCCTTACATCGACCGCGCGCCCGACGCCGCGGATCGCGAGCGCTACCAGACCGTGTTTGCGCGGGAAGCGGGTGCGGTCGCCGCGCCCACAGCAGGCCTGCATTTCGACACGGCACTCATCGAAGCGCTTGCCGCGCTCAGCATAGACACCGCAACGCTGACATTGCATGTGGGCGCGGGCACGTTCCAGCCGCTGCGCGTGGACGACATCGGCGAACATCGCATGCACGCGGAGCGCTGCGTGGTCGACGGGCGGCTGGTCGAGCGGATCGAAGCCACGCGCGCACGCGGCGGCCGCGTGGTCGCGGTCGGCACCACGGTCGTCCGCGCACTGGAGTCGGCTGCGACCAGCGGCACCCTGCAACCGTTCGTGGGCGAGACCCGTATCTTCATAACCCCGGGGCATCAATTTCGCGCGATAGATCTGCTGCTCACGAATTTCCATCTGCCGGAATCGACACTGCTGATGCTCGTATGTGCCTTCGGCGGACACGCGCGCATGCTCGACGCGTACGCGCATGCGGTGGCAATGCGCTACCGGTTTTTCTCGTACGGCGACGCGATGCTGATTCATCCGGCCAACGGAGCGCTCGTGGCATGAGCGATCCGGCCCGCTTCGAGTTGCTGGCGCGCGATGGCGCCGCGCGGCGCGGACGCCTGACGCTGCGGCGCGGCGCCGTTGAAACTCCTGCCTTCATGCCGGTGGGAACCTATGGCTCGGTCAAGGCGATGACACCGGATTCGCTGCGCGCGGTCGGTGCCGAGATGATTCTCGGCAACACTTTTCATTTGTTTTTGCGACCAGGACTCGAAGTGATCGCGGCGCACGGAGGCCTGCATGGATTCGCGCGTTGGCCTGGCCCCATTCTCACGGACTCCGGCGGATTTCAGGTGTTCTCGCTCGCCGCTCGGCGCAAGATCACCGAAGACGGCGTGACGTTTGCCTCGCCGGTCAACGGCGACCGCGTTTTCCTGTCACCGGAGGAAAGCATGCGCATCCAGCGCGTCCTCGATTCCGATGTGGCGATGATTTTTGACGAATGCACACCGTATCCGGCCACTCCGGACCAGGCGCGCGACTCGATGGAACTCTCGCTGCGTTGGGCCGAGCGCAGCAAGCGTGCGCACGCTCAGCTCGAAAATCCCAACGCGCTGTTCGGCATCGTGCAGGGTGGCGTGTACGCGGATTTGCGCTCGCGCTCGACGGAGGCGCTACGCGCCATCGATTTCGACGGTTACGCGATCGGCGGACTTGCCGTCGGTGAACCCGAAGCCGAGCGCAATGCGATGCTCGATCACACCTGCGCGTTGCTGCCGGAACAGCGTGCGCGCTACCTGATGGGCGTCGGTCGGCCGCAGGACATCGTCGAGGCCGTGCGCCGCGGCATCGATTTGTTCGATTGCGTCATGCCCACACGCAACGCGCGCAACGGCCACTTTTTCACGCGCGACGGCGTAGTGCGCATCCGCAATGCGCGCTACGAGAAGGATCTTCGTCCGATCGAGGAAGGCTGCGAATGCGCGGCGTGTGCGGGCGGATTCACGCGCGCCTACCTTCGCCATCTTGATCGCTGCGGCGAGATGCTCGGGCCGATGCTGGGCACGATCCACAACCTTCACCACTACCAAACCCTGATGCGCGATCTGCGCGACTCCATCGCCGTGGGCCAGCTCGAAGCCTTTGCCATCGCCTTCCACGCCCGCCTTGGCAGTTTCCCTTCTCCCCGTGGCGACGGGGGTGAGGAGATGCTGCTTGCGAGCCACCGGCTCGCGCATCGCCGAACGCCCGAGCGGTAAGCTCGGGCCGGGGCGCGGAGCGAGGTGGCGCGCAGCGCCGGATGAGGGGTGGCTTTTCGGCGCGTCAAAGCGCCCCTCGTCCGCCCTCCGGGCACCTTCTCCCCGCAGGCGGGGAGAAGGAAGAAGCGAGCGTGAGGGCTATCGCGGGTGGCGCGTGGCATAATCGCGGCCCTTTGACCGGGCCGCTTCGCGCGGCGCCCGTCGTTACGGCCCTCGCGGCCATCCGCTCGAACAGGTGATCCATGGATTTTTTCATTGCACCGGCGCTGGCACAGGCCGCAGGTGCGCAATCGCCCACCGCTGCATTCTCGCCGCTCATCATGATGGGCGTGGTGTTTCTCATTATGTGGTTCTTCATGGTGCGCCCGCAGATGAAGCGCGCCAAAGAACATCGCACGTTGGTCGATTCTCTCGCGGTCGGCGACGAGGTGTTGACCAACGGCGGCATCCTGGGGCGCATCGCGGCGATCGACGATTCGTTCGTGTCGCTCGAAGTCGCGCGCGGCGTCGAAGTGCGGCTGCAGAAACAGGCCATCAGTGCAGTGATGCCAAAAGGCACGTTGAAATAGGCACTTTGAAGCCGGCCTCTTGAAAGCTGGCTGATCCGCGCCCACTCCCGATGCTCATGGTGCGCCGGCTCATGATGCGCGGGCTCATCAGTGGCATCCTCGTTTTCCGTTCCGTCGTCTTCACTCAGGTTTCTGCATGAACGATTTCCCGCGCTGGAAGTACGTCCTCATCGTGGTGGTGATCCTTGCGGGTCTCCTCTACGCGTTGCCCAACGTGTTTCCGCAGGACGCCGCGGTGCAGGTCTCCGCCGATCGCCGGTTCGTGGTCGGCGAGGCTCTTAAAGAGCGCGCGCTTGGACTCCTCGAGCAGCGCAAGGTCGTGCCCACGGGCAGCGATATCGCCGACAAGAAACTGTTGTTGCGATTGCGGGATGCCGACCAGCAGCTGGTCGCCGCTGAAGTGCTGCGCGAAGGTCTGGGTGAAGACTTCGTGGTAGCGCTCAATACGGCCTCCAC
>JBKJND010000317.1:0-2785 GCA_046596095.1 Ahniellaceae bacterium
GAGGTGACGATCACCTTGAGGTCGCTGCGCCGCGCGAGCAGACGCTTGAGATACCCCAGCAGGAAATCGATGTTGAGGCTGCGTTCGTGCGCCTCGTCGATGATCAGCGTGTCGTAGCGCGACAGCCACGGATCGCTCTGGATTTCCGCAAGCAAAATGCCATCGGTCATGAACTTGATCAGCGCGTCTTCGCCAACTTCCTCGGTAAAGCGCACCTGGTAACCGACGAGGCCACCGACCTGCGTGTTCAGTTCCGAGGCCACACGCCGCGCCACCGCGCGCGCGGCAATGCGGCGCGGCTGCGTGCAACCGATGAGGCCACGCGCGCCACGGCCCGCGGCTAGGCAAAGTTTCGGAAGTTGCGTGGTCTTGCCGGAACCGGTTTCGCCAGCCACGATCAGTACCGGATGCGCCTGGATTGCCGCGACGATGCGCTCGGCTTCGCGCGCGACTGGTAGAGAATCGTCGAGCGCGATCGGAGGTACCAGCGCGCGCCGAGCTGCGGTTCGCGCGACTGAAGCCGCGATGTCCGTCGCGAGTTGTACGCGCCTCGCGTCGCTGGTCTCTGCCTTGCCTTGATCGAGCGCGCGCAACCGCGCGATCAGCCGTCCGCGATCGCGTGTCTGAACCTCCTCAAGCTGGAAATGTGACGAACCCTTCGGCATACGGAAGTCGCGACCGCGCGCGACGCGGAACGGAAAGTGTTGCAGATGGCGTTCCTCGCGCCCTATTGCAAGCACGGGCCCAAAAAAAAGCGGCACTCGTAGGTCAGGTCGGCTACGCCGACCTGACGGGCGTTGCGGGATTGTCTGTTGTCAGGTCGCTCTCGCGACCTGACCTACGACAGGCGATTCGGCTCTGTTTTTCAGGGGCAGACGTTCTGGTACAGGCACGCAACCCATTCGGGATGATCGACGAACGGATTGCGGTTGCCCTGTTCGATGTGGATCACCTCGTTGCGGAGCTGCTCGCGCTCGTCTACCGAATCCTGCTGATGCCACTGCAGCAGCGTCGCAAGCAAACCCATGTACGCGATCGATGCATTACCGGTCGACTGCGTGATCAGCGATGCATTGTCGGTAAGACGCAGGTCGGGCTCGGCCACGCCGGTGACGCCATGGGTGCCGCCCTCGTAGCGGATGTCCATGTAGAGGATCGCGCGCGCAACGTTGCCGCGCAGTTTGCTCCAGACCTGCCAGTAACTCCCGCAGCGCAGATTATCGAAGCCCGGGCCGCCCTGTCCGTAGTAATTCAGCGTGGCAAACGCTTCGCCACTGGCGCAGGTGCCAAACGCAAGGTTGCCGCGCGCCGAGTTGTAGGCAATGTCGGACAACATCAGCATGTGCGTATCCGAATACGGATAATTGGTGGCGCCGTCGTTCGGAAATCCGAGCGATTTCGGCCACGTGTGTTCCTTGTTGTAGAAATTGTTCCCGGTGCCGACCTTGGCGTAACTCGCGTTCTTGTAGACATCGAGAATGCGCGTCGTGTTGAGCGGATCCTCGTCGGCCTTTTCCAGGACGTCCCACGCATCGCGGGTGGATGCCGAGTAAGGAATCTTGGTGTGGTCGTCGATGACCGGATGGAGCGAAGCGCGCAGGTTCGCCGCGCTGGTCGCGATGACGCTGCTGTAATAGCCGCCCGATGCGCCCGCGGTACGGAACGCCACCACGTGGTCGGCCGCCATCACGGTGGGCGTGCCGTCGGTGTCCGTGACCTTGCTCGCCACGATGCGCAACGTGCAGTCTTCGAGCGCCGCGAAGTTGGCGGAAGGGTCGAGCGAATAACTCGCGCCGCTGCCGCTCGCAACCGCCGTTTTCGCGCCGCCCACACTGCAGGTGATCGCGTACCAGCCGCTCGCGAGCGTCACGTTCTCGGAGAACGTCACTCCGAGGTTGCTGGCGACGCCGACATTGGTGGCATTGTTCGCGGGCGTCGTGCTCGCGACCGTCGGCGCTGCGTCTGCCGGGCCCGTGCTGTAGCTGCCGCGCAACGTCAAGCCGGAGTACGCACTGAAGGCGCGCACCATCACATGCCACGTGCCGGCTGTGGGGACGGGCCAGCTGCACGATTCCGTGTTGCCGCTTTGATACGGACGGCAGTCGTAAACGGTAGTGGTGGGCGCCGCATTCAACTTGACGTAGAGATCGGCGTCACCGGTGCCTCCGGATGTCTGGATTACCAGATTGCTCGCGCCCGCCGGCACTGCCAGCGTGTAGCGAGTTTCCGAGGACGTTGCACCTGCGAGTGTCACCGGCACGTTGTTGGCGAGAACGTTGCCGCCACCACCGCCGGAAAAGGTTTGGCCACTATTGCAGGCGCCGAATGAAGCGGTCGATGCGGAAGCCCACGCGAACTGTGCGTAGGTCGTGCCAGTACCGCGCAACTGAAGCGATTGCGTTGAGGTGACACCGGTGCCTTCGCTCACTGGAATCGTGGTGGCCACGCGTCCCGATGCGCTGCCATCGGTCGCCGTGAAGGAGCCTTCGTAACTCAGGAACTGCACCACCGCGCCGCTCGCGTCGACGAGCGCGAGGCCATCGGGCGCGCCGTTCTGCGCACCTGTCGCCGCAAATGCGAGCGCGCCGTGGCCACCGCATTGACTCGCCAGTGTGCCGCTGAGATTGATGGTCGAATAGAGGCGACCATCGCCGCCGTTGTAAAGCAGCACTTTCCAGCCCGCGAGGCTCGTGCCCGCCGTGCCCGCGATCTCGACTTTTTCGTTGGCGTCGGTGCCATCGTTGTCGTAGTGGAGTTCGTTGATGAAAACGTCGGCCAGGACCAC
>JBKJND010000210.1:0-5109 GCA_046596095.1 Ahniellaceae bacterium
CAATCAGCCACATGCCTTGAAAGTGAATACGTTTAATCCGCACGCGCGGAGACTGGAAGTTATGCCATTGATCGCGGATGGCGTGGCAACGTCGGACGCTGCGCCGCCGGAATACAACCTCAATTCCAAGCGCAGCAAGGTGTCCGGGGCAGGTGGCTACGAGTTCTGCATTCCAAAATCGGCGACCACTTGCGGCGCGGTGACTGCAGTCGCCTTCGATCACGAGCAATTCAACAAGGCGCCCCCCAGTCAACCCGCCGATGCCTCCGCGAGCGCGGCCGGGCTCCTCAACGCCAACGCAGGCACCGAAGAAAATCCGTGGGTCGAGTTGTTCGACGCCACCATTCCGTTGTTCCGTTGGTATTGGGGTATCCCCGAACTGTTGGCTGCCGAAGTCTTCGCGGATCTGGTGATACGTGCCGAGTACCTGCTCAAGGCCAACTTCAACCCCGTCGACCCTTTCCCGGTCCCGGCCGACCCGATGGCAACTACGGTCACCGCCGGCGGCCGACTGGGCATCGGCATCCTTATCGGCGTCGACATCGACGTCCTCTTTGGCGTGCTGATCGACGCGGGTGCCGCGATTTATGGTGCGGTCATTGCTGAAGTGGTCACCGAAACGACCTTGGACAGCGTGGCTGTGAATCCTTGCCTGACTTTCCGCATGGATTTCACCGGTTGGCTCGAGATTGGCTGCCCGATTCCCAATCCCCTCGACCCGACCTGCTACATCCCCAACATCGAGGAGACGTTCAACATCCTGCAGGACCGCAATCCCACGGGCTGTGGCTTCCGTGAGTACGGAATTGCGGCCGCGGATTCTTCGATCTTCGACCCGTCGCCGGAACTGGTGTGGCCGGGCGCAAATGCCAGCACGCAGTCGGCGCCGGTTCCGAGCGGCGGCCCGCCACCGCCGCTGGTGCCGTTCCCCCGCGAGCAGCGCCGCGCCATGCACCGCACGCCGGCACTCGCATTCGATGGCACCGGCAATCGCCTGGTACTAAATCTGAACAGCGAGGGTCAGCTGGTCGCGCGCGAAGGTCTGCTACGTGCACTTGGGGCGCCACAAACGCTGAGCACCGGCTGGGGCATCCGCGACGTCGCGGTGAGTTACTTCAGCACCGACAGAGCGGTCGCAGTGTGGTCCGAAAGCAGCATGCCAAGCGTGCCCGCAGGCTCGCTGCCGCCGCGGCCGACCCGCAACAGCGCCGCTGCGGCACAACGCCTGCGCTATGCGTTGTTCGACGGCACTCGCTGGCTGCCAGCGGTCAACCTCACCGCCGCAGGATTTGGCGAAGGCCAGGTCAAGCTCGCCCGTTGCAAGGTGCCGGCTCTCAGCCTGCGCACGGGTTGCGTCGAGAAAGTGTCGCTCGCGTTCCAGCGCAACACCGGACGCACCGTCGGCGGCGAGAAGCACATCTTCTTCGCGCAGTTCAACGGCACTCGCTGGACCGCGCCCGTGCAGGTCGACCAGACCGGCACGATCAACATCACGCCGAGCATCACCTACGCAGGTGGCGAACCCGTGGTCGCGTGGGTGCGTTACGCGCCGGCGACGGGAATCAACCCGCCGGTGAAACTCGACGACGTGTCGGCGCGGTTCCTCGCGATGCGCGTGATGAACAATCGCGACAACGAACAGATCGCCCTTGGCGGCTCGACACGCTTTATCGCGCAGCCTTCGATTGCCGGCAAGACCAATGGCCAGATCGCCATCGCCTACACCACCGGAGGAACCACGAACTACATCGGTACGCGCCAGGCCCTGCGGCTGGGGCAACGCAGCTGCCCGGTCACTGACACCTGTGCGTTCACCACGTGGCCAGTGCGGGACCATCACGGTCGCCCGCTGTATGTCGAGCGGCCGACGCTGAACCTCAACAACTCAGGCGACGCGATCGTGACGTATCGAGGTCTGGCGGTGGGACCCGTACCGGGCAACCCCGATCCGGAGGACAATATTTTCCCCGACGACCCGATCGGCATCCGGATGTCGCGCGGCGAGCTCCTGCAGGTCCGCTCGCCGTTGCAACCGTCGACGGTGCGCCCCTTGTCGCTCAGCGCCAATGCCGCGATCCACTTCCAACCTGGCGCCGCCTACGATCCGGTCAACGACGAAGTGGTTGGCATCAGCGTGACGATAGCGACGGCGCAGACGCGCGCTGCCGCCGCGGAGGCGGCAACTACAGGCGCACGAGCAGTGGCGCAAATTGCGGTTGTAGAGGACGGCATTGATCTCGCCATGGTCGCCGACTTGCCCGATTTGTTCGTCGAGAAATTGACGACCACTTCGACGAATCTTACGCCTGGCGCGCTCATCCCGGTCACCATCGAGATTGCCAATCGCGGCAGCGCGTGGACGGTCGACGCGGATCACACGGCGACGGTGCGGTTCTGGTGGGACACGCCGCAGACGCGCACGGTGACCAGCGCCAGCTTCACCCTGGGAAGCATTGCCGCGGGTGCCAAGCTGGTGCGGGTGGTGCAGGTGCCGGTGCCCGCAGCCTTCGGTGTCGACGAACGCCAGACCTTGCGTGCGGCGGTCGAGGTCGAGTCCGAAGACGGCGAGATCGATGGCGACAACAACGAGTCGACGCTGTCGCTCGGCGGCATGCCGGTGCCTTTATCGCTGATGGCGGTGAGCACCGCTGGCACGCGCTTCGTCAATCTGGTGTGGGCGGCGCCTGCGGATGCGCGCATCGCCGGCTATCGAATTTACGTCGACGATCCGAACGGCGTGCCGCAGCCCCTGGGCTCGAGCTTCAACAAAGGATGGGCCGATCTCACCGCGCTGTACGGTCGCCAGCGCACGTATCGGGTGAGCACCTACTCCGCGCGCGGCGTCGAGTCGGAGCTGTCGTCGCCGGTGATCGCGGAACCCTCGCCGGCGGCGCTGACCGAAGACCTGTTCTCGAACGGCTTCGAGTGAGGGGAGTTCAAACAAGCCTGCAGTCATCCGGCAAACAGGACATGCGGCGCGCGCCGTGATTGCCGACTTCGCAGGCCTGTGTCACGGTCTCGGCCTGCGACTGCGGCGGAGTTCGGGTAATCGAAGACGAAGACGTGACGGCGCTGATTGGTCGCGCGGGCCGCGGCGAGAAAGACGCGGCCGATCGACTGTTCGCCTCGGTTTACAAGGATCTGCATCGGATCGCCGCACATGTGCTGCGCAGTGGTGACGGCGGCATGCACACGACTTCTCTCGTGCACGACGCCTACCTCAAGCTGCGCAAACCGGAGGGGTTGAACCAGAACGACCGCGAGCATTTCTTTGCTGTGGCTGCTCGCGCTATGCGACAGATCGTTATCGATCACGCCCGCGAGCGCGCCGCGCAGAAACGTGGCGGCGACTTCGACTTGCGCTCGCTCGATTCGACCGCGCTGCAGGTGGCGGCAAGTGGGCGCAGCGAAAATCTGTTGGCGCTTGACGAAGCCCTCAAGCGGCTCGCGTTAGTGGATCCCGAGCTTGCGCGGCTGGTCGAACTCCGGTTCTTTGGCGGCCTCGACTTGAGTGAGCTGAGTCTCATCCTGGACCGCTCCGAGCGGTCGCTCAAGCGCGACTGGCGCCGCGCTCGCGCATTCTTGCTGGCAGGAATCGGATCGTGAGCGAAAGTCCGGACTCGACTACTCCAGACTCTGCCGTTCGCTGGCGCCGTATCGCGGCGCTGTTCGACGACCTGGTGGAGCTGGACGAGGTGGCGCGCGAGCAACGCCTCGTGACACTGATTGCGCGTGAACCTGATGTGGTCGCAGAAGTGGCTCGCATGTTGGCGGCGGATCGCCGTTCGGCGGCGACGCTCGACGCCAACTGGCGCGTCGCGATGCAGCCGACTTCGCGCACGGGCAGCGACCCACCCACACTGATGGAGGAGCCATCGGATCGCAGCGGCGAAAAAATTGACGATTACCGATTGTTGCGCAGAGTCGGCCGTGGTGGCATGGGCGAGGTGTATCTCGCCGAGCGCACCGGCGGCGACTTTGCACAACGCGTGGCGCTCAAACTCCTGCGTCGCGGCGTCGACACCGAAGACGTCATCCGGCGCTTTGTGCAGGAGCGCAGCATCCTCGCGCGCCTCGAACATCCGGGTATCGCGCGTTTGATCGACGGCGGTGTGGGCGGGGAAGGCTTGCCGTATCTGGTAATGGAATACGTTGAAGGCGAGCCACTGACCACGTTCGCGCACTCGCACGCGCTCGATGTCGACGCGCGCTTGCGGCTCGTGATCGCTGTGAGCGAGGCTGTCGATTTTGCGCATCGCCGCCTCATCGTCCACCGCGATCTCAAGCCTTCCAACGTGCTGGTGGCGACCGATGGCAGCGTCAAGCTGCTCGACTTCGGCATCGCCAAGTTGCTGGACGCCGACACCGACGATGAGCGTCTGACCGGCACCGGTATGCGGGTGCTGTCGCCGGCTTACGCCGCACCGGAACAGTTCCTCGGCGAACCGATCGGCACCGCCACCGACGTGTATGCGTTGGGCGTCTTGTTGTACGAGCTCCTGACGGACGAATTACCGCACCAGCGCAACTCGCGTTCGTTTGAGGTGCTGGCGCACGGCGTGACGCAAGAGCGCGTTGAAAGACCCAGCGCGGTTTTGCGCCGACACGCGCACATCGAAACAACGCGCCGCGCGCGCAGCATCGAAGGCGATCTTGACGTGATCGTGCTGACTGCGCTCAAGCGCGAGCCGGAGCGTCGTTATGCTTCGGCAGCGCTGTTCGCGCAGGATCTGCGTGCATACCTCGAAGGTCGTCCGATCGCCGCGCGCCCCGACACGTTCGGCTATCGCGCCGGCAAATTCGTGCGTCGCAATCGCGTTGCCGTCGCGAGCGCGAGCCTGGTGCTGCTCGCGACGCTCGCAGGTTTCGGGATCGCGCTCTGGCAGGCCGACATTGCCCGCACCCAAGCACGACGTGCCGACCAGGAGGCGCAGCGTGCAGGCCTGCAGGCCCGCCGAGCCACGGAGCAGGCGCTGGTAGCGGACCGCACTCGCCAGTTCGTGGTCGCGCTGTTCACCGACCTGAGTCCGTTGAGCGCGCGCGACGGCAAGCAACTGACGACCGAGGAATTGGTGCAGGACGGTCTCGCGCGGCTTGAGCATGAACTGG
>JBKJND010000217.1:0-3215 GCA_046596095.1 Ahniellaceae bacterium
CTCGCCGGCGAACTGCTCGCGCGATTGCGGGCGGTCGGCTTCGATCTCTCTCAACAGGCAGTCGACGATCTGGACGATCGGCTCGAGATCCTTCAGCAATACGCTGGTCATGCGCCCGGCGAATCGTTTCGCGATGCGTTCCTCGACCGCAGTGCGCGGGGTCCGGACATGGTGGCGATGCCGCTCGGCGAGTTTCAGATGGGATCGCCGCCTGCGGAACCCGATCGGCGCCGCAATGAGGGTCCGCAGCGGGTCGTGCGCATCGCGAGACCCTTCGCGCTCGCGCGAACCGAAACCACGGTTGAGGATTTTTCTCATTTCGTGACGGCCACTGCCTACCAGACCGACGCCGAAAAAATCGGCCATTCCTATGTGTGGGACGAGGGCAGCGGACGACTGCTGCGCAGCGACGACATCGATTGGCGGCGCGGCTACACCGGTCGTCGCGCTTTGCCGAGCGCGCCGGTGATGCACATAAGCTGGCGCGATGCCGAGGCTTATGCGCAATGGTTGGCGCTGCGCACGGGCGAGTCCTATCGACTGCCCAGCGAGGCGGAACTCG
This sequence comes from Ahniellaceae bacterium, assembly GCA_046596095.1. Lineage (GTDB taxonomy): Bacteria > Pseudomonadota > Gammaproteobacteria > Xanthomonadales > Ahniellaceae > JBBQNY01. Next base: position 563 of record JBKJND010000217.1, read on the forward strand.
AATTCGCGTTGCGGGCAAGTCGCGATACCCGTTTCCCCTGGGGCGTCGGCGCTCCGACTGCGCGCGCCGAAAATGTGGCGGGTGCGGGCGACCGCTCGGCCGGTGGGCGCGGATGGGCAGCCGGGTTTGGGGGTTACACCGACGGTTTCTGGGGGCCCTCGCCAGCGGGTCACTTGCGCGCGAACGCGTTTGGATTGCACGACATCGCCGGCAACCTGTCGGAGTGGGTCGCCGACTGCTGGCACGACTCTTATCGCCGCGCGCCTGCGGATGGCAGCGCGTGGCTCAATCCGGGTTGTACGCAACGCGTGGCGCGAGGTGCGGCGTGGGGCAGCAGTCCGCCCGAAGCACGCACGGCATTTCGTTCCAACCAGCCTTCGAACGCGCGTTCGGCGCGGTTGGGAATGCGTGTGGCTCGCGATTTGTAGGGCAATTTCTGCCGCGCCTGCGCGCGACGGTTCAGGCGCCGGCTTCTAACATTGCCGCCGCGGTAATCGGCCGCTGACGTTGGGAGCAGGGCAATGAACGCGCAACAGGACGGTGGTGGTCGACGCATCGGTCGCGGCGGTGGCATCCGCTGGTGGATATTCATCATTGCTGCGGCGTATGCCGGTTATTACTTTTTTTCCAATCGCACGGTCGATCCGACCACCGGCGAAAAGGTACTGATCGACAAGAGCTTGTCGATCGAGGACGAAGAGGCGCTCGGTTTGCAAGCGTTTCAGCAGATTCTGGCGCAGGAGCCAACGGTGAGCCCCGACTCGGAGGTTGCGCGTCAGATTCGGGACGTTGCCGAGCGATTGATCGCCAAGGTCGAGCCGGTCGAAGCGGCGCTTGCGGCGGAAAACAATCTTGCTCCCCAGCATATTTCGCGCGGCTTCGAGTGGGACGTGCAGGTGATCGAATCCGAGCAGGTCAACGCGTTTTGCCTGCCCGGAGGCAAGATGGCGGTGTACACAGGACTGGTGCCCGTTGCGCAAAACGCGGATGCGATGGCGGCGGTGATGGGCCATGAGATTGCACACGCTCTATTGCGGCACGGCGCCCAGCGCATGGCGCAGCAGAAACTAACGCAGATTGGTCAGGCCGCAGGCGCGCTTAGCGGCATGGATGCGGGCCAGCAGCAGATGGTGATGGCCGCCATGGGCTACGGTGTGCTGATGCCGTACGCGCGCAAGCACGAGAACCAGGCCGACGAGATTGGATTGTTGCTTGCGGCAGCGGCTTGCTATGACCCGCGCGAGTCGATTCCGTTGTGGGAGCGCATGGAGGCGCAGTCGCAGGGCCAGAAGCCGCCCGAGTTCATGTCGACGCATCCGAGCGGCGCCACGCGTATTCAGCACCTCCAGTCGCTGATGCCAAAAGCACTCGAGATGCGCGAGCGCAGCAACTGCCCGCCCCTCGGCGCATCGCCCACCACGTAACCCCTCCTTCCTTCTCCCCGCTTGCGGGGAGCAGGAACTATTCATCGCTTTATCGCGATGAAGAGATTGACAGATGCCGATGGATGGGCGCAGACTGCGGCCATCCATCGAGACCGGCAGAGGGACAGGCCCTTTGAAGCCGGGGCAACCGATGTAGCGCAGCGATCTCAGGGTCGATGCGCTGCAACCGGTGCCAATTCCTGCGACGACGCCAAGTCGTCGAAAGATGGTGGCGCCCTGTGGCGCGCGACCGGCCTTGTGCCGATCCGCACGCGTGTCGCTACTTCAACTCGGTGGCTTCCCTTGCCCAAGGATGCCCACCATGACGTTCCAGGCCACCGCTTCAGAGTTCCCCTGCACCGCGCGCGACGCAACTTCCTTGCCTTTTCACAGTCGGTTCGCCGCGGCTTCGTTGGCTTGCGCCAAGCGCGGCGCGATCGAAACCGAACTTTCGCTGCGCCATGCGGGGGTGCGCCGCGTCGTTATCCGTTACCAACGAACGGGCAACCCTGACTTGCCAGTGGTGCTTGTGGCGGGCGGCATCTCGGCGAATCGGCATGTCATCGCGAATAGTTGCGACGGCGCCGCCGGTTGGTGGGAATCGCAGGTCGGCGAGGCACGCGCCATCGATCCAACCCGCGTCTGCGTTCTTTCATTCGACTGGTTAGGTGCTGACGGCCAGCTTGACGCTCCGATCGATCCGTCGGATCAGGCGGACGCGATCTCGGCACTTCTCGACGCGCTCGGCATCGCGCGGCTGCGCGCGTTCGTGGGTTGTTCTTACGGCGCGATGGTGGGACTGCATTTCGCGGCGCGTCACGGAGCTCGTCTGGGGCGACTCGTCGCAATCAGCGGCACGCATCGCGCGCATCCCTATGCGAGTGCGTGGCGGGCGCTGCAGCGCCGCGCGATTGCGCTCGGCGCGTTGCAATGCGATGCAGTCCAGGGCGTCGCCCTTGCGCGCCAGTTCGCGTTGCTCAGTTACCGCACACCGGAAGAGTTCGACGCGCGCTTCGGGCCTGCCTCAGTGCTGCGCGGTCAAGTGCGTGTGGGCGCCGAGGATTACCTCGATCACTGCGGCGCGGCGTTTGCCCAGCGCATCACGCCCGTTGCGTACTCGCGGTTGTCGGAGTCGATCGACTTGCAGTCGCTCGACCCCTCGACAATTGAAGTGCCGGTCGGTGTGATCGCGATCGCGGACGATCGACTGGTGCCGGTAGCGGACGCAT
>JBKJND010000096.1:0-4103 GCA_046596095.1 Ahniellaceae bacterium
GCCAACGTTGCGATCCTCGCCAAGTCCGACGTCGCCAATCCAAAGCTTCCGGGCACCATCCACAGCGCCGCAGCAACAGTCGAGGCCGCAGGCGGTCGCGCGCTCGCGATCCGCTGCGACATCCGCGACGAGGACGAAGTGCGCGCGGCGGTGGCGCAGGTACACGCGCATTTCGGCGCCATCGATATTCTGGTCAACAACGCCAGCGCGATCTGGTTGCGGGGCGTGCTCGACACGCCGATGAAGCGCTTCGACCTCATGCAGGGCGTCAACGCGCGCGGCACGTTCCTGTGCTCGCAGGTGTGCCTTCCGTACCTGCTTGAAAGCGCGAACCCGCACATCCTGACGTTGGCGCCGCCGCCGTCGCTCGATCCAAAGTGGTGGGGGCCGCACACCGGCTACACCCTGGCGAAGATGGGCATGAGTCTGGTCACGCTTGGTCTTGCCGCAGAGTTTGCGGATCGCCCGACTTCGATCAACCCCATCTCGATCAATGCCCTGTGGCCCCGCACCATCATCGCCACCGACGCTCTAAAGATGATTCCGGGCATCGACATCGCGCGTTGTCGGACGCCTGCCGTCGTGGCCGACGCAGCGCACGCGGTGTTGACGAGCACGCATCGACGCACCGGCCACTTCCTGATCGACGAAGACGTGTTGCGCGCCGCAGGCATCACCGATTTCGAACACTATGCCGTGTCGCCCGGCCAGTCATTGCTACCCGACCTGTTCCTCGAGCCTTAAGCGTTGTCGCAAGGCGTGCGTCAGGTCGCTTGCGCGACCTGAGGCACGATGGCCGCCTCGCGTAGGTCAGGTCGGCTCCGCCGACCTGACTCGATCTCGCGAACAGCTGCGCAACCAGGGCAGCTTCTACGCGAGAGCGTGTTGCCAGTCGGCAATGAGATCTTCGATGTGCTCGATGCCCACGGACACGCGCAAGAGATCGTCGGGCGTCGTGCTGCCGGTACTTTCGACGGAGTGGCGATGTTCGACCAGACTCTCGACCCCGCCGAGGCTGGTGGCGTTGGTAAAGATGCGCAGCTTTGATGCGATTTGCAGCGCAGCCTCGCGACCGCCCCGGCAATGCACGGACAACATGCCGCCGAAAGCGCGCATCTGCCGCGCCGCGATGGCGTGCCCCGGATGAGATTCGAGACCCGGATAGTTGACGCGCGCGATGGCCGGATGCTGCTCAAGAAAAGCCGCGAGCGCCGCGGCGTTGCGACAGTGAAACTCAATGCGCGGTGCCAGCGAGCGGATACCGCGCAGTGTGAGCCACGTGTTGAATGGCGCGGCGATCGCACCGCTCAACGTGCGCCGCTGTCGCACACGCTGCGCAAATTCATCGTCGCGCGCGAACACCAGTGCACCGCCCAGTGCGTCGCTGTGACCAGCAAGATATTTTGTCGTCGAATGCATCACCACATCGGCACCGAGCGCCAGCGGGTTCTGCAGGAGCGGCGTCGCGAACGTGTTGTCGACCACCAGCAACGCGCCGTGACCATGCGCCGACTCGGCAATCGCGGCGATGTCGGCAATCGTCAGTTGCGGATTGGACGGAGTCTCACACCAGACCACTTGCGTTGAACTGCCGAGCACCGCCTCGACATTCCCAAGAATTGAAAAATCGACCTCGCGCAGCACAAACCCGCGCTTCGCCAGCACCTCCCGGCAATAGCGCCGCACCCCGTGATACACGTCCAGCGGCAACACGATCTCGCCCGGACCCTCGATTGTGTCCAGCAACGCCACAGTCGCCGCCATTCCCGACGCGAACGCGAGCGCCGCCGCGCCGCCTTCAAGCGCGCACAGCGCGGCTTCGAGCTGGCGCTGGTTGGGATTGTCCTCCCGGATGTATTCGAGCCCAGCCGCTCCACGCGTGCCATCGGCTGCGTGCTCGAAGGTGGTGCTGAGTGCGATCGACGGCGCGACGGCGCCGCTGGCGCCGTCGATCATGGAACCTGCGTGTACCGCAAGCGTTTGCGGTTTCATGCGCCGATCGCCGCCGCAACTTCACGCAGCGCGACGCGCGCGGCGTCCAGCGTCTGCGCGATGTCGTCATCGGTATGCGCAGCCGACATGAAACCCGCTTCGAACGCGGACGGCGCGAAGTAGACGCCCTGCCGCAGCATCGCACCAAAAAACGTGCGGAACGCATCCCTGTTGCAGGCCATTACCTGCGCAAATGTCGTCACCGGGGCGGCATTGAAAAACACGCCGAACATTCCGGTCACCACGTTGCAGTTGAGCGGCACGCCTGACTCGATCGCAACCGCTGCGAGTCCATCGCAGAGCAGCCGCGTCTTGCGATGCAGTTCCGCGTAAAAACCCGGTTGCTGGATCAGATGCAGCGTTGCAAGGCCCGCCGCCATGGCCACGGGATTTCCGCTCAAGGTGCCGGCCTGATAAATCGGACCGCTGGGCGCGATCTGCTGCATGAGGTCGCGGCGTCCGCCGTACGCACCCACCGGCATGCCGCCGCCGATCACCTTGCCAAACGTCGAGAGATCCGGCTTGACGTTGTACAAGGATTGCGCGCCGCCGGGCGCCACGCGGAAACCCGTCATCACCTCGTCGAAAATGAGCAGCGCACCGTGCGCGTCGCAGAGCGCGCGCAAGTGTGCGAGAAATCCTGTCGCGGGCGGAATCAGGTTCATGTTGCCCGCGATGGGCTCAATGATGACCGCCGCCACTTCGCTGCCGACTTCCGCAAACAGTCGGGTGGCGGCGTCGAAATCGCTGTAGGGCAGGGTGGACGTGAGATCGGCGAGCGCCTTCGGCACACCCGGCGAATCCGGCACGCCGAGCGTCAGCGCGCCCGAACCCGCGCGCACTAGAAACGCGTCGGCATGACCGTGATAGCAGCCCTCGAACTTGACGATGCGCGTGCGCCCCGTCGCGCCGCGCGCGAGCCGAACCGCAGCCATGGTGGCCTCCGTGCCCGAGTTGACCATGCGCACCATCTCGACATTCGGCACCAGCCGCGTGATGGCCTCGGCCATCGTGACTTCGAGCGCGCACGGTGTACCGAACGACAAGCCGCGCTTTGCGGTCTCGATCACTGCAGTCAATACCTCGGGATGCGCGTGACCGACGATCGCCGGCCCCCACGAACCGACGTAGTCGATGTAGCGATTGCCGTCGGCGTCCCACAGATACGCGCCTTCGGCACGCTCGGTGAAGAAGGGTTCGCCGCCCACGCTCTTGAACGCGCGCACCGGTGAATTGACCCCGCCAGGCATGAGTTCCAGCGCGCGGGCAAACAGTTCGGAGTTGCGGCTCATGCGACAGGTCCATCCTTCTGGATCGGGGCGGCGAACAGGGCGGCGAATAGCGCTGCGACCGCAAGCGGATCGCGTGCTTCGGAGATGGCGGAGATCACGGCAATGAGGTTGGCGCCAGCGTCGACCACACTGCGCGCATTGTCGAGGTTGATCCCGCCGATAGCCACCCGCGGCAACCCAAACGCTGCGCTCTCTTCAAGCAAGGACAAAGGCGCGCGCACCGCATGCGGTTTCGTAGGCGATGCGAACACTGTGCCGAATGCGACATAGGTTGCGCCCGCTTTCGACGCGTCGCGTGCGCGTTCGATCGAGGCATAGCAGGATGCGCCAATGATGGCCTCGGGACCGAGCACGTCTCGCGCCGATGCAATGTCCGCGTCGTCGCGACCGAGATGTACGCCGTCCGCTCCCGCTGCGTGCGCCAGCTCCACGTCATCGTTGATGATGAGCGGCACGCAGTGGGCACAGGCCATCTCACGCAGTGCTGTGGCCTGTGCGTGCCGCAAGCTGCGATCGGCATACTTGCTCCGGTACTGAAGCATCACCGCTCCACCCACGAGTACCTGCTCCACAAGCGCGAGCAATGTCGCCGTATCAGCCAGCTCCGGCGTCACGAAATACAGGCCGCGTTGCCAGCGCGCAGGCGCGGTGGTGATCATGGCGCTTTTCGATGGGTGGGCATGGCTGCGAGAATAACCGCCGGAACCCTGCCGGATCGAACATGAGCGCCAATGCCGTACCCAACGCTGCACCCGAAACACCCTGGCGCACGTGGATGTGCGTGGTGTGCGGTTTCATTTACGCCGAAGCGGCCGGCTT
>JBKJND010000136.1:0-2707 GCA_046596095.1 Ahniellaceae bacterium
ACGAACCACGCGTCGGCTTCGTCAGGAAACGCATCGAGGGCCGCGCGCACCGTGGCTTCGGCGCGCGTGAAGTTCGCGGCATCGAGTTCAATGCTGGCGAGGTCGAGCCGTGGCCGAATTCGGTCGGGTGCTGCGCCAATGACTTCCCGCAAACCGGTCTGCGCAAGTTCCGCATCCCCGACGGCCAGCGCCACCGTCGCAATTTGCTGCCAGGTATCGGCTTCGTTGCCGGCTACCGCGGCGGCGCGCCGCACGCTCTCGAGCACATCCTCGCGCTGGTCGATCTTGGAATACAGAGCCGCGAGGGCGAGCCAATTGTGAGCCGACCGCGTGTCGATCGCGACCGCACGCGTCAGCGCTTCGAATCCCGCGCGGGGCTGGTCACAGGCAAGCAGGGCGAGACCGTGCAGACGCTGCGCGCGATCGTCCAGCGGAAAGGATTGCGCAAGGTCGCTCGCCACCACCAATGCGGCGCGCGGCGCGTGTTTCAGTTGGGCGGTGACGCTCGCGAGTCGCGTTTCGTCAGCGCGAATCGGCGCGGCTCGATTAGGGTTCACGCCATGTCGGCCAGAGACTGCAATGCATCGGCCTGATGTTCACGAGTCAAGGCATCCAGCACTGGATCGAGTCCGCCGGCCAACACCTCCTCAAGCGCATACAGCGTGAGGTTGATCCGGTGATCGGTGAGGCGGCCTTGGGGAAAGTTGTAGGTGCGGATGCGCTGGCTGCGGTCTCCGGAGCCGACCTGCAGGCGCCGCGATTCGGCTTGCGCGCTGGTCTGCTTGGCGCGCTCGGCATCGAGCAATTTCGCCTTGAGCAGGCTCAGGGCCTGGGCCTTGTTCTTGTGCTGGCTGCGCTGGTCCTGGCACTCGATCACGAGCCCGCTTGGAAGGTGCGTGATGCGGATGGCCGAATCGGTCTTGTTGACATGCTGCCCGCCCGCACCCGAGGCACGGAACGTGTCGATGCGCAGATCGCCGTCGCGGATTTCGATTTCGCCGATTTCGTCCTGTTCCGGCAGGATCGCGACCGTCGCCGCCGACGTGTGGATGCGACCCTGCGACTCTGTGGCAGGCACGCGCTGTACACGATGCGTGCCGGATTCGAATTTGAGTCTGGAGAACACGCCGCGGCCTTCAATGCGCGCTACCGCCTCCTTGTATCCGCCATGCTCACCCGGATGTGCGGAGATTATCTCGGTCTGCCAGCGCTGCATTTCGGCGAAGCGCAGGTACATGCGCAGGAGATCGCCCGCAAACAACGCGGCCTCGTCGCCTCCGGTGCCTGCCCGAACTTCGAGAAAGACGTTGGAGTCGTCGCGCGGGTCCGCGGGAATGAGCGCGAGCTCGAGCGCGCGCGCCAGTCGCGCCTGCTCAAGCCGCAGAGGAGCGAGTTCCTCGCGCGCCAGTTGGGCGAGCTCCGGGTCGGCGTTGTGTTCGAGGACGTTGGCATCGGCAATCGCCTGCGCATTGCGCTCGTGCTGCGCCAACAGATCGACCACGTCCGACAGCTGCGAATATTCGCGCGAGCGTTCGGCGTACTGCCCCGTGTCCGACGTGGCGTCTGGCTCCGCGAGCAGGCGACCCAGTTCCTCGTGACGCTCGGCGAGGGCTTCGAGCTTGCGCCGGATCGACGGCGTCACGGGGAAGGTTCTTCCGGGGAATCGTTCGTCGATGATTCGAACAGACGTGTGCCGGCGCGCAACAGATCGGCATCGCCCCGCGCGGCCGCCGCGCGCAGGTTGGCGGTGGGTGCGTGCAGCAGCCGGCCGGTCAAAGTGTGCGCAAGCCACTGCAAGGTCGCCGCCGGATCGCGGCCCGCGACCAGTTGCGCGCTCGCTTCCGCCAGCAGTTGATCGCGCGCCGCTTCGCCATGCGCGCGCAATTGCCGCACTGGGCCAAGGCCGCCCACTGTGCGCAGCCAGCTCATGAAATGCTCGACTTGCAGCGCAATGATCGCTTCCGCCGCTTGCGCTGCCTCGCGCCGCGAGTTGAGATTGCCCTCGATGACCCGACCCAGATCGTCGATCGAGTAGAGGTAAGCGTCCTCGAGTTCCGAAACTTTCGGATCGATGTCGCGCGGCACCGCCAGATCGATCAGGAGCATCGGGCGGCGACGTCGCAGTCGCAGCGCGCGTGCGACCTGTTCGCGATGTATCAGGAATTCCGTGCTGGCAGTCGAGCTCAATACCAGGTCGGCCTGCGCGAGGTGCCGGTCCAGATGATCCAGCGAAGAAGGCTCCGCATCGATGGACGCGGCAAGCAACTCCGCATTGGCCAGCGTCCGGTTGGCGATCAGGATGCGCGCAGTGCCCGCCTGGCGCAGATGGCGCGCGGCAAGTTCGATCGTGTCGCCGGCGCCGATCAGCAGCGCGGTAATTGATTTCGGTTCCGCAAACAGCTGTTGCGCGAGGCGCACCGCGGCAAACGCCACCGACACGGGATGCGCGCCAATCTGCGTCTCGGTGCGCACGCGCTTGGCGACCGCGAACGTGTTCTGGAACATCCGGTCCAGGGTCGAGTCGAGCGCTTGCGCGTCGCGCGCGGCCTGCCACGCTTGTTTGACCTGACCGAGAATCTGCGGCTCGCCAAGGATCATCGAATCGAGGCCCGTGGCGACCCGAAACACATGGCGCACCGCGTCGGCATCCGTGTGCCGATACAGGAACTCGTCGAGGCGCGCGGCAACGCTCGGGTAATGCTGCTTC
>JBKJND010000216.1:0-2786 GCA_046596095.1 Ahniellaceae bacterium
TCGAACATCTTGGCGCGCACCGGATTCAGCACCACGTAGCGCGACACTTCCAGCAGGTAGGTGTCCCGATCCACCAGCAGCGCCTTGTAGCGCCCCTGCAGCACGTGACCGACGCGGCCATGGCGCCGATTGAACCGTTGGGTGTAGACCCCGTTCACTTCCCGCATCCCGCGCGACAGGGTCGGCTGGTTCGTCTGCACCAATAGGTGGTAGTGGTTATCCATCAGGCAGTACGCCCACAGCGCCCAGTCAAAGCGCTCGCAGACCCGCGCCAGCCCGTCGAGAAAGGCCTGCCGATCCTCGTCGTCGCCAAAGACCGCCTCGCGCGCATTGCCGCGCGCCATCACATGGTGCAGGGCGCCGGGGAAGTCGAGGCGAAGGGGGCGAGACATGGCGGGAGATTATGCCGCTGGATGTTGCAACGCAAGACCTGACCCCGTGCCCGGCCTGACCCCGTGCCCGGCCTTCACCACCTCATGCTTCAGGGTATGGAGGAAGGCAGGGATCTAGGTCCGCCTGCGCATCCGGCAACACGATGATCTCCGAGCTGCTCAGTCCCTTGAGATCACGGGACGCATCGAGAAGCGAATGCCAACGCGCCGGCGCGAAGGCCGGTCGCGGCCCTCGGATACCGCTCTCATGGAATAGAAAAAAGTCTCTGTCCACGCCCCGGAGACTGGAACTCGCCAAGAACCTGGCTGACGACGAAATTTTTGGCTCTTTGATGACCAAGGAAGACTTGCCGCACTCGGTACACTTCCATGACTGCCCGAGTGCCGTCGCGTAAGTGCAGCCCCTCAGCCCTACTGTCGACGTCACCGCTTCGCCGCAAATCTCGAAATACTCCTGCTTCACGTCCTTGGGTCGTTCGATCGGGCGAAGCCCAAGCACGGCCTGTTCCTTTTCGGAGAACCGCGTCGCGAGCTTCGCCGAGATGCAGACTCGCGCTGGCATGACGTCCTTCGGCCAAGGATGCTCGGCTCGAAACACGTCCCCTCGAGGCTTGCGCGCAAGTACGAGACTGGCGGCAGTGCGTTGGCCCCTGCCGGACCCGCACTTGTTGCAGACGCCTCCCTCGAACAGCGAAGCGGGTTCGTTACTTACGCGCACCGCCTCATTGTAGGCGAGGGCAACAAACGAGCTATCCGGCACGGGTGCCGGATACAGTTCTACTACAGCTTCTCCGTCACCTTGCCACTTCATGATCTCGTCATGAAGATCCTCAACCAGCTCTTCGAGGTTGCTAGCTTCGACCTGGATCGCGCGGTTATCTCGCAGAATCGCTCGGTACTTGCGGCCAACACGCGTCCAGTCGGCGACGTACGTGCCGCCCTCCGAGGTTGCCATCATCGTTCTCCGAGGAAGTCCCTTCTGCAATGGCGGGGTCATGCAATGGCGCAATGGCGGGGTCAGGTCTTGCTTTAACACATCACCCCTCGCGTCGCGCAATCCGGCTCACCGTAGCGTAGTGCAGCCCAAAGTGATCGCCGATCTGCGCCAGACGGTAGGTGCCGCAGGCGTAGGCCGCGCGGATCGCCGCGTCACGACGGGCTGCTTTCCCTACTTTCACTCGGTCCATTTGCTCCCGGGCCTTGGCAAGCGTCCCGTGCTCGCCTATTACTTCAAGCGGCGAAGTGCCGTAGCAATAGTGCCCCATTTGGGATCGAGTTGGGCCGTGAATTCCTGAACACTCGAAACGGATAAGAGGTCAAGTAGCAGTTCCTCGACCTGCAGTCGCAGTGGGATCCTTTCCACCCCTTCCAGTCGCGCCAGTTCGATCAGCATCGGTCGCCCAACCTCGCAGACGTCATGGCGGATCATCGGGTAGTAGATTCCCTTCCAGCGCTTGTCGACTTTCCACACGGCGGTCGTCCAAGGAAAGCACGTTAAGGCTCCAAATGTCCCGAAAGCGTCGATGAACAACCTCACGCAGTCGTGGACCTCTCCTCGCGGCCGAATGGCGACGACGTCTTCCGAACCGACAAGCGAAAAGCCTAGCGGACCCAAGATCTCCATGAGAAACGCGCGCCCCGTGGCGTGCGCGACGGAGTTCCCTGTGGCACCGCCTTCTACCACGTACCGAGCATTGGAAGACGGTAGTGCGTCAATTTCTGGCCGCGCTATTCCGTGGGCAAGCCGCTCCCGGAAGAAGGGCGATACGAATGATTCACCTAGTCCGCGTCGCACATCCTCCAAGGTTGCGAACCTGCAAAAGAACGGCTCAAGAACTGATGCAACGAATTCGGAATCGATCTCTTCCGAATTCCACTTCCAGCTAGTGTCGATACCCAACGGGCTGACGTTTCCGCTGATCGGTGATTGGATCGACGAAGGAGTGAAGTTTTCGCCGTCTGCCAGCAGCGAAGAGTGCCAGACAATCGGCGAGATCGCCGTGTCGCCTTGCCGATCCTTCCCTATTACCACCGCATGTATCAACTCACCCGCACGGCACCATCGCACCGTGCGGGAGAGAGGCTCGAATCCAAGTGCCTTCAGTGTTGCTGCTAGCGACATAGTCATTTCCTCGTGGGCTTCAGCGTGATCTGAATCACGGTTGCTCCAATTCATTTCCGCCGCTTATCGAAGCCCGACTTGCCCACGCAGTAGGGTCAGGTCTTGCTTTCACGCAGTGGGGTCACACGCAGTGGGGTCAGGTCTTGCTTTGACACATCACCCCTCGCGCCGCGCAATCCGGCTCACCGTAGCGTAGTGCAGGCCAAAGTGATCGCCAATCTGCGCCAAACTGTAGGTGCCGCAGGCGTAGGCCGCGCGGATCGCCGCGTCAC
>JBKJND010000244.1:0-9465 GCA_046596095.1 Ahniellaceae bacterium
GCGGCGGCGGCAGCGGCAGTCGCCGCGGCGTGCGGCGACTGCCGTTGGGTCTTGCTCGGCGGTGCGGGTACCGAATGCACGTCGGCCGGCATCACTTCGAGCCCCTCGTCGGATGTGTCGTACGAACTCCCGAGTCGACGCGCGCGGACCCAGAACGCAGCGACGCTCGCGAGTGCCAACAACGCTGCTATCAGCAGCAAGCCGAAATTGGACCGCACGGTGAGCATCGGCAACACATCGTCCACTTCGAACGGGCTCGGATAAAGTGCCCCGATCTCGAGTTGCGAGCCGCGCACCGGCACGCTTTTCCCGATGATGGAACCGAGCCGCTGCGGTCCGAAAGCCCCCACGGTGAGGGATCCGCCATCGAGCGAGCGTTGACGTAACTCAAGTTGAATCGGGTCCTTGGCAACGGTGTTTTCAATGGCCTCTGCAAATACCGCAATCGGCAGATCGGCGTACAGAATTGCCACCCACCGCTCATCCTGCGAAACGGGTCGCGCCTGCACCACTCGCCATCCGTTGGGTCCGCGTCGCACCTGCGCCGACGCAAGGCCCGCGCGGTCGCGCGCCTCGGCCAGCACTGCGGCGCGCGTAAATCCAAACAAGGACAGATTTGCCGCTCCGAGTTCAGGCACCTGCGGATCGTAGATTTCGATCACGGCGTCTTCGCCCAGATCCTTGCTCAGCCGAAGTCCCACGGCCCTTCGCCCTTCGGGCGAGCCGAGAGTTCCGGCCGCAACTTTGCGCCCAAGATCGTCCAGCTTCGCGCCACTGGCGACAATCGTCTTTGCCACTTGCTCTGCGGCCGCGGTCGCGGAACGGTCTGCTGCCGTGCGCGCAGCGTTGGCGCGGAGGTTGAACAACGCCTGCAGCGCACACGCTCCAGCGAGGACCGCGAACAAGACCCCGAGCCCTGTCGCGGCGAGCCGCAGACCGCGCGGGTCTGCTGCGGATCGGGCTGCGTTGGCGGACGGGTAGGACTGCTCAGGTTCGGCCATTTTCATTGCCTTCCAGAATGACCAAATCCGCCGGTACCGCGCGTCGATGTCTCGAACGCCTCGACCACACGGAACCGTGGTTGCAACACCGGCACAATCAACAACTGCGCGATCCGGTCCCCGGGCGCGATCGTAAATGGCTCATCGCTCCGATTCCACAACGAAATCATGAGCGGTCCCTGATAGTCGGCGTCGATCAAGCCCACGCTGTTGCCGAGCACGATACCGTGCCTGTGTCCGAGTCCCGAGCGCGGCACGATAAGTCCCGCGTAGCCTGGATCGCCAATATGGATCGCGACACCGCTTGGCACCAGCGCCACCGCGCCCGGCGCCAGCACCGTCTCTGCGTCCAGGCACGCGCGCAGATCGACGCCCGCGGAGCCGTCGGTAGCAGGCGCAGGCACCGGCCACTCGCCGCCAATCCGCGTATCGAGAATGCGCAGCGCAATGTCGATCATGGGGTCGTCGGCCGTGTTGCCCGGAAACGCTCGGCAATGAGTTCGACCAATGCAACGGCGAGCGCGGACTTCGACATCGTCGGAAACGCGCGTTCACCATCCAGCCACAGCGCCAGCGCTTCGTTGCGATCGACCTCGAAGCCCGAATCCGCACTGCCGACCGGATTGGCGACGATGAGGTCCAGGCGCTTGCGCACGAGTTTGTCGCGCGCGTGCTCGCGCAAGTCGCGCGTCTCGGCGGCAAATCCGACCACCAGCGGCCCTGTCGGCAACGCCGCGACTTCGGTCACGATGTCGGTCGTGCGCACCAGTTCCAGCGTGCGTGTCGCATCTTGTTTCTTGATCTTGTCGGGTGCCTCGGCGCGCGGGCGATAGTCGGCGACTGCGGCGTTGGCGATGAAGATGTCCGCACGCCCAATCGCGGCCCGTACCGCCGCGAGCATCTCGGCAGCGCTGCGGACATCGATGCGCGCGACGCCTGGCGGCGTGTCCAGCGACACCGGCCCTGCAATCAATGTCACGTTGGCACCCACCGCGTGTGCGGCCGCGGCCAACGCAAAGCCCATGCGTCCGGAACTGCGATTGCCAATGAAACGCACCGGGTCGATGTCCTCGAAGGTCGGGCCCGCGGTTATGAGCACACGCAGGCCATGCAATGACGAAGTCGCTACACCGTCTTGTTCGCGCTGCGACGAACGGGTCGACAACAGCGCGTCCAGAATTTCCGAGGGTTCGGCCATGCGACCGGCACCAACGTCGCCACAAGCTTGCGATCCATGGCCCGGTCCGACAAATCGCGCGCCGCGCTGCGCAAGCGTTGCGACATTGGCCACGGTGGCCGCGTGACTCCACATGGCCTGGTTCATCGCAGGAGCGAGCCAGATCGGTGCGGCTGTCGCGAGCACCAGAGTTGTGAGCAAATCGTCGGCCAGACCATGCGCCAAGCGCGCAATGAGGTCTGCAGTCGCGGGCGCGATCACCACGGCGTCGGCCCAACGCGCCAGCTCGATGTGACCCATCGCAGCCTCGGCCTCGGCGTCCCACAGCGACGTGCGCACGGGATTGCCGCTCAAGGCCTGAAACGTCGTGGCGCCCACAAATTCGCCGGCGCGTGCGGTCATCACTACGCGCACGTCGCAATCCTGATCGCGCAGGCGACGTACAAGCTCAGCGCTCTTGTAGGCAGCGATACCCGCGCCCACTCCAAGCAGCACACGCCGCACCGTCGAAGCGGCGGCGGCGGGAGGCGGTGCCTTGCCGGGTGTCGAGTGAGTCATGGGCAGTTGGGGGTCAGACATTTCGTACCGATTATGGCATTGGCGTCTGACCCATTCGGGCGAGTTATATCGATGGTGGAAAGTGCTGATCGCTTGCACATTGCATGCCATGAACCTTGCGATCAATCACTGGCCCAGCCGCGAACGCCCACGCGAGCGCTTGTTGGCGCACGGCAGCGCGGCCCTCGCCGATGCGGAGCTGCTCGCGGTATTGCTGCGCACGGGCACCCGCGGCATGGACGCGGTGGCGCTGGCCCGCTCGCTGTTGGCAGAATTCGGTTCGGTCGGCGCACTGCTGGCCGCGCCGCCCGAGCGCGCGCTCAAGTCGCGGGGTCTCGGCCACGCCAAGTATTGCCAACTCGCGGCGGCAGCTGAGCTGGCGCGGCGCGCGCTGCATGAAACGCTGACCCGTGCCGATGGACTAGCCAGTCCGAACGACGCTGCGGATTATCTCAAGGCGCGTCTCTCGCATCTGCCGCGCGAAGTATTCGCGGTGATGTTCCTCGACACCCGGCATCGGGTCATCGCGTTCGAGGAAATGTTCTTCGGCACGCTCGATGGCGCCAGCGTGCATCCGCGCGAAGTCGTGCGGCGCGCGCTCGCGCATTCGGCGGCGGCGGTGATCGTCGCCCACAACCATCCCTCGGGCGTGGCGGAGCCGAGCGCCGCTGATCGCCACCTCACCCGCCAGCTGTCGCAGGCGCTGGCGCTGGTCGATGTGCGCCTGCTCGATCATTTTATTGTCGGCGACGGCCCGCCCACCTCGCTGGCGCAACTCGGCATGTTGTAGTCGGCGCGGCGGGTCGGTGGTGCGGGTCACTGAAACGCGCTGGGGCTATACCGCCCGCGCCAGTGCGTGCCTATACTGCCGACGCGCCTCTATTCGGCGCGCGAGGAACCGATGATTCTCATAAGCGACACGGCCACGCGCTTCCCGCCGGACGCCACCGAGCGACGGATACCGGACGCCGAGGCGGCGCGGGTCCTGCTTGAGCAGGGTCGGCCCGACGTGCTGGACGTCATCCGCTCGCGCCGCGGGCTGTATCACGATGCCTACGGCGTCGATGCGGCGGCGCATCTGGAGCGCACTGAACGCGCGGTGGTGCTCGGAGTGGCGCGCCTCGCGGTGCGGCACGGCACGCTCGGGGACGACTTTCACGCTTATCACAACGAGGACCACGCTCTCGAGATCCTCGATCGCAGGCTCGGCCAGGTGATCGACGCGTTGGGAGTGGAGGCGCTGCCGGGTCGCGACTGGCTGGTGCTGTCGCTATTTGCGACCTGCCACGATCTGCGCCAGCGCGAGAACCAGCAATACTTCGACGGAATCGGCGCCAACGAACTGGCCAGCATCGCCGAGACCCACCGCATTCTCGATTCGACCGGATTCGAGCGCAAACGCGACGCGGCGCTGTTTGCCGCAATCGAAATCATGATCGCGGGCAGCACCTTTGACCCCACGCCGCGTGCCAGCGATGCTTCCCCTTTCAACACGGCCGACGCCGCGCGTTCCGGTGGCGCGCTGGCGCCGAGGCTTTCTGCGCTGCTGGAACAACGCGAGCCGAACTGGCACGAACATCCCGCGCTGGCGCACGCGCTTTTTCTCGCGCAGTTCGCGTCCGATCTCGACACCGCCAACGTCGGCGAGGATTTCCGCCATCTGACGGAAAGTGCCGAACGCCTCGCCAGCGAACGCGAAATGCGTTCCGGCCGCTCGCTTGACGACGCCGCGTCCGGCCCACCGGTGCTGGGATTCCTGACTACCGGGCAGGTCAAGTATTTTTTCCAGCTGCACCGTTTTTGCTCGGACCTCGGCACGCAGGTTTTTGCTCTCGGCAAACGCGACAACGCGCCACGCGTGGTTCAACTCTCGGAGCAACTGCGAGAGCGCTTCGGCGAACAACCCGCCGGCGGTTTCACCGGCAACGACGTCATCCGCGCCCAACGCGACTACGTCGCCGCGCTCTGATCCCTCGCGCGGGCAAAAAAAAGGCCGACGCAGGAGGGCATCGGCCTTGAGTTCCACATCACTTGGAGAGTTTCCAACAGAGCCGCAAGAGGCTCTTGAACCACGCAGCGGCCGATTGCGGCGGCGTACTGCGTGTTGTCTCAGAGGCATCGCGCGCCGAAAAGTTCCGCGATGATCGCCCCTCGGCAATCATCGCGAGTCACGTTTATTTGCAGTGGTTCAGAGCGAGCCCGGAACTGTCCAGCCGGCCGCCCAATCGTCGCTGGTTGAGCTGAAAGCACCCTTGTAAGTCGTGGCATCGAAGAAGCTGTCGCCGGTGCTGAGCGCAGGAGCGGACAACTGACCTGCACGCGGGAAGCGGCCATCGAGCACCGTGGTGATGTCGGTGCCGGTCGAGTTGTTGGCACCGGCGGCGTACCAGGCAGCAACGGTGATCGGCGGGTTGGTCACCGCACTGTCATCGCGGAAGTTGGTGGTGCATGCCACGTGGCTGCCGGTGATCGTGGTCGGCGTCGGCGCGACCGCGTTGTACGTGGCCGCGTCATTGAAGCGCAGGCACGCGCTGGTGAAGTTGCCGCCGATCACCGTATGGAAGTAGCGACCCGATGAACCGCGACGCAGACGCATGCCTTCGACGCCGCTGCCGCCAATCATCGTCAGGTTGGCAATGAACGGCTGCGTACGCGGCAACGCGTCGAAATTGCCAGTCGAGTTGGCATTGTCGGACTCGACACCGCGACCGTCGGTCGTGTCCTGGCCTGCGGCGTCCTGCCTGACGTAGACATACTGGATCCTGCCGCGATAACCAAAATCGAAGTCGAGGTTGTCGTCGTCTGCGCCGGTCGCTACGAGGTGGCGAGCGTTGACGGTGCCGCCGAACATCTCGAATGCGTCGTCGGTGCCGTTGTAGGCCTGCACGTAGTCGATCACAGTGCCCGCACCTACGCCGCCAAGCGTGAGGCTGTTGAGCTCCACGTTCGCCGAGATGATCTGACCAGCGTTGCGGATCTGCACGTAACGGATCGCACCGGATGAATCGTTAACGTCGGCGCCGCCGAAGCGGATGTTGGCGTCGGCCTCAAACGCAATGTTGCCGCCGGGCGTCGCTGCATTGTTGACCGGCGCGAGCCCCGCGATGAAAAGTCCTGCCCACGAACCGGGCGTGTTGGTCGGGCCGTCGAAGATGATCGGTGCGCTGACCGTACCGTTGGCAAATATTTTCGAGGCCGGGTTGACGACCATGTAGTCCGACGAACCACCCGCGCCACGCAACAGTGTGCCGGCGTCGATGGTCAGGTTGGCCGGAACCTGGGTCGCCGCGCCGATCGGCGTACCGACCTGCACCTTGCCGTTGATGAGGTAGGTCGCGTTGCTGGCGAGGCGCACATTTCCGGCCAGCGTTCCCGACAGCGAGCAGGTCGCGGTCTGGCCGGCAACCACTGTGGTGCCCGCCGGACAGCTGGTGAATGCGACGGTATCAACGCATTGCGGATTGGCGAGAAATGGGCCGTAGTTGAGGGTGGTCGCCGGCAAGCCGTTGGAAGCGGCGTTCGGCGTGATCTCGATGCGCATGCTGTTGCATGAGTTGACCGTCACGGTCGCTGTTCCGACGAGGGTGCCTGTCGGGGGAGTCGGGCCGATAAAGGGCGATCCAAAGCTGCCACCGTTAAAACGGCTGACCGGCACGCCGGTCGCCGTGGACTGGCCCAGAGCGAAGTTCTGCTGAATCGTCAGCCAGAGCGGATTGCCGGCGGTGTCGTAAGTGAAGAGAGCGCCGAAAAAGGTGGCGCCCGAAGCGTTGGCAACCACGTCGACCAGCAAGCCACGGCCGTTGTCGGCCGGGTTCTGCCAAAGACCGTCGTAGTTGTTGTTGAGGTTGAGCGCTTGCGCTGCGCCCCCCGTGAGCGTCAGGGCAATAGCCAAGGCAAGGCGGCGTGTCGTCAGCATGGTGGTACTCCAGGAATCAGGCGGGCGCGCGGTCAATCCAACGCGATGGTGGCCACCCTAATTCCCGGACATGACAGTCGCGGTTGAGCCACGCTACCAATTTGTTGCAAGGTCAATCGAACGAGGGGCGCCACTCGAGGGTGACGAGCACTTCGCGGCCGCGTTTGAACTCGCGGGTAGTCTCATCGCCTTGCGTGTACTCGATGCGCGGGTCCAGCAGATTGCGCAGGCGCAGCTTCCACGCCCACTCGGGGGAAAACGAGTGCGAGTAAACGAAGTCGAGTTGATTGACGCCCTCCTCGTACGTGTCGGGCGCTCCCGAGGTGCCGACCTGCGAAATGCGCCGGCCAAAGCGGTTGAACAGCAACGTTGCCTCGCGATTGCCATCGCCGCTTTGATAGCCCAGTTGCAGGTTGGCCAGATAGCGCGACTGGCCTTGCAGCGGGCGCACCGCATTGGTCTGGATCGACTGGCTCTCGCCCAGCATCACCTCGGAATCGACCCAGGCGTAGTTGGCGCCGATGAAAAAACTCTCCCACGGAAAGTTCTCGCCGGCCATCTTGCCGAGCCATGTGTCCGGCATGAAATCGAGGTACTTGAACACCTCGATCTCGGCGCCGTAGTTGGTCGCGGAGTCGGCGTTCGAAAACGACAGCAGGTCGCCGGTACCCGGAATGGTGATGCGCTCGATCGGATCGTGGAATTTCTTGTAGAACAGCGACGCCGCGAACAGTTCGGTGGGCGAGAAGAAATACTCGTAGCGCAAGTCGACATTACGGATCGAGGTCTGCACCAGCTCGGGGTTGCCGATCGCTTCCGAGTCGAGCAGGGGATCGGTGAAGGGTGCAGGCGAGAGTTCGCGAAAATCCGGACGCGACACCGTTTCTGCATAGGCAAAGCGCCACTGCGAGTCGTCGGTGCGCAGCCACGTCACCGCCAGCGCAGGCAACCAGTCACGGTCGTTGAGACTGGCCACGATGGGCAACGAATCATCGAGCGAAAAGGTGGTGACCTCCTGCTGATTGTCTTCGTTGCGCGCACCCAGCGCAAAGCGCCAGTGCTCACCCATCGCCACGTCGACGGCGAGAAACGCGGCATCGAGTTTCTGCGTGGCCAGATAATTGTCGGTTCCGCGAGTGACCTCGCGCAGCACAAATCCATTGGGCCCGATGTTGGCGGGATTGAAGATCGCATCGAGTCCGCTGGCGCCGAGCACGGCGGGGTCGCTCGCGAGCGGTCCTTCGGCAAGAAACTGGAAACGACGAATGGAGGAATTGCGATCGCGATCGAGCACGCTGCCACCGGCACTCAAGGTCACGTAGTTGTCGCCGAACACCAGCGGCAGCTCGGTGCGCAGCTGCGCCTCATCGGCGTCGTCATCGAGATTGGAATAGGAAATCTGGTTGCTGCTCGAACCCGTCGAGAACCGGAACAAACCGGTCGCCTGATTGAGGTCGAAACGATAGTCGCGCGTCAGCGGCGCTTCGCGCCCCGCCTTCGACAAGGTGTACTGCCAATCGAACTTGAGTCCAGACAATTGCGGAAAAGCGTGATGGCCGGACAACTGATGCGTGCGCAGCTCGTTTTCTTCCCATTCGAGGCGGGTCACGCGCGTCTGCTGTTCGATGTCGCCGTCGAAGAAACCTTCGTCGACGCGCGTTTCGTCCTCGGTCTGGCGTACCAGCAGATTGGCAAGGCCGAGCCGGTGATCCGCATTGATCTCGAGGCCGAGGTTAACGAACGCGCCAAGTTCCACGACCCGCTCGGTCTTGTCGCGCTCAAAAGAGCGACTGGCCACGAGATCCGATTCGCCCTGGACCGCAAACACGCGACGTTGCTCGTCAAGCGTGCTGTCCCACTTGTGGTCGTAGCGCAGCGCGGCCAGCACGCCGAAGCGCATATCGTTCCAGATGTCCCAGCCGTTGCCGACCGCCGCGGCAAATGTTCCGTTGGGCGGCAACGAATCGGTGCGCGTGTCGAAGCCCCCGACCGCAAGATCCTGTCCGAACGACTCGAGTTGCGCAGGCGTGGAACCACCAGGATTGAACGAAGATTGCGGAACGATTTGCGCACCTCCTGCGATCGCCGCAGCAATCGATGCCGGCAACTCGCGCCCGCCATCGTCGTAACCGGTCCAGTCGCGATTGCCGCCGTCGTGGCGCAGGCCATCCTCGAACGTCGTGCCGTCGATCCAGCCAAGACCAAAGGACACTTTGGCGATCGGCTTGTCGGGCACCGCGCGCGTTCGGAGCTGGATAGTGCCACCCGCAAACTCGCCCGGCATGTCGGGCGAATAGCTCTTCTGCACCACGATGCCTTCGAGCATCTCGGTCGGAAACAGGTCGAGCGGCACTACGCGTCGCGTTGGATCCGGGCTTGGAATCTGTGCGCCGTTGAGCAGCACGCTTGAATAGCGCTCGCCAAGGCCGCGCACATACACGTACTTGCCGTCGACCAGCGACAGGCCGGTTACGCGCTTGAGCGCTGCACCCGTGTCGGAATCGCCGGCGCGCGAGATTTGTTCGGACGACAGCGTCTCCGACACCTGCGCGCTGGCGCGGCGCTCGTCGAGATACGCCGCCTGATCGTCGGCGCGCTGGACCTGGCCTGTCACCGTCACGCCTTCGAGCGTCGTTTCCGTTTCCGGCGCTTCGTCGACCACGTCGACTTCGCCCAACACTTGCGTGCCGTCCTCGACTTCGGTTGCGGCAAGGGCGCTCGTGGCGTCATCTACGGGCGTGGCCGGCGTTGCCGCAGTCGGCTCGGCGTGGACGTTGAAAGCGGCAAACATGGCCAGCGCCAGCGGCGCGAAG
>JBKJND010000273.1:0-2652 GCA_046596095.1 Ahniellaceae bacterium
GGCCGCCGACATTCTGCTGTTCAAGGCCACCAAGGTGCCGGTGGGCCGCGACCAGGTCCAGCACATCGAGATGGCACGCGACTTCGGCCAGCGCTTCAACCATGTCTATGGGGAACACTTCACATTGCCCGAGGCTGTCGTCGAGGAGCAGGTCGCCACCTTGCCGGGCCTGGATGGCCGCAAGATGAGCAAGAGCTACGACAACACGATTGCGTTGTTCGCAAAGCGCAATGATTTGCAGAAACTGATTGCCGGCATCGTCACCGACTCGCGCGCGCCCGGCGCAGCCAAGGACTGCGAAGGTTCCGCGCTGTTGCAGATTTACCAGGCCTTCGCGTCGGCGGGAGAAACCGCGGCGATGCGCCATGCCTATGCCGAAGGCATCGGCTGGGGCGATGCCAAGCAGGCGTTGTTCGAGCGCGTCGACGCCGAAGTGGCGCCGCTGCGCGACCGCTATGACGACTTGATCGCCAGGCCGGCGGACATCGAGGCGCAGTTGCGCGATGGCGCCGCTCGGGTGCGCGCGCGACATGCCACGCCCATGCTGCAGCGCCTGCGCGAAGCGGTGGGCCTGCGCAACCTTGCGCACGTCGTCGTTGCACTGACAGGCGTCGAGGCCAAGTCTGCGGTAGGGCAGGTTGCCGCGATCCAGACCCCGGTTTTCAAGCAGTACCGCGACGCCGACGGCAGGTTCTACTTCAAGCTGGTCCAGGGCGAACGCGTGCTGCTGCAAAGTGTCGGCTTCGCGTCGCCGCGCGACGCAGGCGAGCGCATTGCCGCGATCAAGCAGGGTGCGTTAGACGACCGCACGCAGGATTTCGTCTTGGGCGATGGCGTCAGCGATGAAGAAGTGAATGCCGCGCTGGCTGCGTTCGTTGCCGCGCAACTGGAAGGCGGGCCGGGACAGGCGTGAACAACCTGGCGGCAATGCCCGCGCGGGTCATCCTGCACTGTTGATACCGGGTTCACACCTGCCCATGATGATGGGGCGACACACGGAGCCCGCATGTCCCAGCCCACGAAAGCCACGACCGGTCCGGAGCATGAAGTCGAGCGCCAGCGCGCCCTCGACGCACTGCGACTTACCGACAGCCTGCCGGAGCCTGCGTTCGACGCCGTGGTACGTATCGCGAGCGCAGTGTGCGGAGTGCCGATCTCGCTGATTTCACTGATCGACCGCGACAGACAGTGGTTCAAGGCGCGGTTTGGCCTGGACGTGGAGGAAACCCCGCGCAGCATGGCGTTTTGCGACCACGCCATTCGCACCCCGGACGCGTTGATGGAAGTGCCCGATGCCGCGCAGGACACGCGTTTTCGCGAGAACCCGTTGGTCACCGGCCCGCCCAAGGTCCGCTTCTACGCAGGCATGCCGCTGGTCGATTCGAGTGGGCATGCGCTGGGCACCCTGTGCGTGCTCGACGAGGTTCCGCGCCAACTGGATGATGCGCAGCGGAATGCGCTCATGTCCCTGGCGGATATCGTGCGCGAGTTGCTGGAGTCACGCCGCAAGGCGTT
This sequence comes from Ahniellaceae bacterium, assembly GCA_046596095.1. Taxonomy (GTDB): domain Bacteria; phylum Pseudomonadota; class Gammaproteobacteria; order Xanthomonadales; family Ahniellaceae; genus JBBQNY01. The sequence goes on from JBKJND010000273.1 coordinate 1,516, forward strand.
GAGCGCGGAGCGCGCGCTGCTGGATCGCGAATTCGCCTACCGTTGCCTGGAGCGCTATCGCAACCACCTGGAACAGCGACTGGCGCGCGACAGCCTGACCGGCCTGTTGCCCGTGCTGAAACCGAGCGCCGCACGCGGGCCCTGGGGGGCAATACCGCCTCCGAGGCATTCGCGCTGGCAGTGCTCGACCTCGATCATTTCAAGCGGATCAATGACGAGCATGGCCACGCTGCCGGCGACCGGGCGTTGAAACTGGTTGGGCACGCGATCAACACCCATGTGTCCGCGGACGACATCGCCGGCCGTTATGGCGGCGAGGAATTCCTGGTGGCACTTGCCAGCGGAGACCGCGATGAAATGCTGCGCACCTTGGAGCGGGTGCGCGTGGAGATCGAGGACCTGCAACTGCCCTTCGCACTAACGGTGTCGATCGGTGTGGCGTTCGGCAATCGCAGCGACGACAGCGTGGAAAGCATGTTCGAGCGCGCCGATGGCGCGCTGTACGAAGCCAAGCGCAAGGGCCGCAACCGCATCGAGATCGCCGGCGAGTCGCGCAGCCCGTAGTCAGTTCGGCGCGGACAGATCGTCCAGCAAGGCCTTGAGGAAACGCGCGGCCTCGCCGCCGGTGCAGGCGCGGTGGTCGAACGTCAGCGACAGCGGCAGGCGGCGGTGCACCTCGATCCCGCCCATCACCGCCACCACATCGTGCGACAACTTGCCCGCGCCGATAATTGCCACGCACGGAGGGACCACGACTGGCGTCGCATAGCGGCCCGCGAACATGCCGAAGTTCGATAGTGAAATCGTGTAACCGGACAGTTCCGAGGTCGCGATCGAACGATCCTCGACCTGCGCGCGCAGCCGCTTGATTGCGGCGCGCACGCCGACGGCGTCAAGCATGTCGGCATTACGCAGGGCGGGCACGAACAGGCCATCGTCGGTGTCAACCGCGATACCGATATCCACGTGCGGGTGCAGGGTGCGGCTCAGGTTTGGCCCGTCGAACCACGCATTGAGCGCCGGCACCGCCTTGCATGCAGTGACGATGGCGCGCACCAGCCGGGCGGTGATGTCCTGGCGACCGCTCCATGCGTGCAGGTCGGCATCATCGACGAGGGTCGTCGGCACCACCTGCGC
>JBKJND010000315.1:0-2625 GCA_046596095.1 Ahniellaceae bacterium
CTGATGGCCGAGCGGAGCCGTGAGGCCGTCGAACTCGACCACGCACGCCGTCGCTTCGTGCTGGAGTGCCGGGCTGCGGGCATTGAGCCGATCGATGCGCCCTACACGTTCTCGGATTCGGAAGGCGCAGCACAGGAGGCGCGGTACGCGCGCAGGCTCGGCTACCGCGCCAAGAGCCTCGTTCGTCCGGACCACACCGCGGGGATTCTTGCGGCCCTGGCCCCGAGCGACGCCCAGAAGGCCCAGGCGCAGCGGATGGTGGAAGCTTTCGAGGCAGCCCGCGCGCGCGGCGAGGAGCGCGCACTGATCGACGGCCTCTGGGTCGAGGTACCGACCTACCTCAATGCCAAGAGACTGCTGGCGCAGCCGTGACGGTGGTCGAACGACGCCCACCCCTCGCCAAGCACGGACAAAGGGGCGGCTGCGAGCACTCGAAAGTGGCTTGAACAGCACGGAGTTGAACCATGAACATGATGACCCTTGATGAATTTAGCGCAAAGATCGAATTCGACGCTGAACTGGATGTCTTTCGAGGCGAAATTCTTGGCCTCAGCGGAGGCGCGGATTTTGTCGATACTCCTCGTTGCCATCCAGTCCCACGACCAGAGTGGTAGATTGCTCCATGGACCGTCGCACTGTTCCCCCTGTCTCGCCCGGCGAGATGTTGGAAGAAGAATTCTTGAAGCCGCTTGGCCTGACGAAATATCGTTTGGCCAAAGACATCGGCGTACCCGCTCAGCGCATTGGCGACATCGTCGCGGGGAAACGTGCAATCACCGCAAACACTGATTTGCGGCTCTGCCGGTATTTTGGACTCAGCGATGGATGGTGGCTTCGCGGGCAGGCCAACTACGACACCGCAATCGCGCGCGAAACGATGGGCGACGCGTTGGCCCGTATTTCACGGTGCGAACTGCTCACGTCTTGAACAGTCCACGCACCATGAGGCGAACATGTTGATCGACACGGGCACGGAACAGTACGAGGCTGCTTAGCAGCAGTTGTTGCGCGCCGTCGCGCTGACGTTAGACGCCTTCTTTTCTATGAAGTTAATCGCATGGAGAATTTCCAATGCCAGCGCTTAAGCACTCTGGCATCGGTGTATGTCCCTTCTTAACCGCTTCATCTGTGGTGGTCCGCCAGCCAAAGATGGCCGCCAGATGACAACCGGCATTCGTTGTCTAACCTAGCTCGACGTGGGCCGCTTTCGGGGTACCAAAGGCAAGGTATGGTCTGGCTCGCCCGACAGCAGCCGAGTCGCTTGTATTTTTTTTGCAGCGCGGAAAACGGCGGCAAATTCGATTGGGGGGGTCAGCGTGCCGCCGTGGACAACACCGGCGCCTTGGAAAAGCCCCAGTTGAGCTTGGCCAGCACCGACTGCTCGGCGCCGCTTAATCCTGTATCGCGCGCCACGCCGACCGTGAGGTACATGTCGGCATCCACCTTGTATTCGAGCCCGAGCACGGACCGCTTCCGGTCGGCAAAAACCAGTCCCTGCGAGGGATCGGCGCGGGTGCGTGAGTATTCGGCGATCCCTGCGAGCCTCGCATTGCCGAAGCGGAAGTTCAGCCCCGTTAATTTCTGGTCGGCGAATGCATCGACGCCCGTGGTGGAAACGCCGGGAGCGTTGCGCGTGCGCCGCCAGTGCGCGGTCAGCAGATAACCCAGCCTGGCCTCGGCCTTCGTGCCGACCCCCTGGAGATCACCGCCGTACGCCGCTGTGATCCAGATCGCGGCGGCGTCCTTGGGTTTTACGCCCGTTCCGCCGGATGACGAGAGCACCTTGCCGCCGCCGACGGCGACCATTGTCTGGTTCCACTTGGTTAACAGCGCGTCGATGTCTTTTTGGCAGGAATCGATCAACGCCAGCGTTTCGGGCGTGAACTTCAGGCGCTGGTCGGGGCCGGTGGGCAGGCTCCGGTCCATCGCATCAGCGGCCGTCGTGCACTTTGAATTGGATGAAAGGGCGATTGCTGCGTCCATCTGCGGCGCATAAAGGATGCTCTGCAGGCCAATCGCCGACCGAGCCGGCGCGGCTTCGCCGCCGGCCTTTGTAGCGACCGACACGGTGGTTCGTGACAGGATCCGCATGACCTGGCTACGCTCGATGTCTTCCCACGTCGTCGTGCGCAAAGCCAGCGTCGGTGCGATCTCCACCGCAATCGCGTTCTTGATCTTTCCGGTCTCGTCGACCGCGCGGCCGACCTGCGTCGCGAACGCCCGGAAGGACGACAACCGCGGCACTGCCTCGCCCGAAGCACCGAGCAGGAACGTGGCGGGCGCGGTTGTCACTGGCATGTCGACCGTTGCCGCCTGCAGCAGCTGATCGAGCGACTTGTTGTCCGCGTGCGCGCCGAGGGCCATCAAAATCGCGGCGGCGCCGCCGGCGTACTGGGCCTTCATTGCGCGCCTCGCAGGAACACCTGACCACCAATGGCGGCGCTCCGGGTTCCGATCGCCACCTTGGCGCCGCCGAAATCGGTAATCGAGTTGCCCGTTTGGTCGCTGACTGAGAATGCAAGCTCGATGTTCTGGTAACCCGGCATCAACAAGTGCGCCTCGCCCTGGAATCTAAGCACGTAGTCGTGGCCGCGGTCGAAGATGCAGCGGTAGCGCGGGCCGATT
>JBKJND010000324.1:0-2522 GCA_046596095.1 Ahniellaceae bacterium
TCATCTGCCCATCCGGAGCCATGCCATGAAGACCGCTACATGGAAAGATACCGTCGTGGCCCGCAGCGATGACACCGTGGTGGTTGAGAACAACCATTACTTCCCGGCCGATGCGCTGGTGCGCGCGCACTTGCGCCCTTCCGACCACACCAGCACGTGCGCGTGGAAGGGCACCGCGCATTACTACGATGTGGTGGTCGGCGACGCGGTCAACGCCAATGCGGCCTGGTACTACCCGGAGCCGAAGCAGGCGGCAGAGGAGATCCGTGGACGGGTGGCGTTCTGGAAGGGTGTGCAGGTCGGCGGTTAGCGTTGGCGGTTAAAAGAAAAAAACAGGGGTCAGTGTCGACTTTCCTCGATCGCCGCTGACTTCCCCTGCCTGCCGAAAAACCGGTGCCAAGTTCCCTAAACTCCGAGCTGATCGCGAATCTCCTGGCCTGCAAAACACCCTTTCAACGTTTACTTGTGAGGTGACTGTCGAGCAGGGAAGCTGACGGCACCCATGGGTTTTCATGTCATCCCGATGTCGGCGCAGGAGCAGGTCATGGTCGTTGATTCAGCGGTTCCCGCCGGCTCGGACGAGCGGGTCGAGGTGCTTGATGCGCTACGTGGCCTGGCGCTGTTCGGCATCTTGCTGGCGAACATCCTCTACTGGTCGGGGTGGAGCATGGGCACCGATGCGCAGCGGCTGGAGTGGGGCGGAGCAGACTCGGTCCTCTGGCAATACCGCTTTCACCACCTTCTGGTGGATGGCAAGTTCTACAACGTGTTCTCGCTGCTGTTCGGCGTCGGCTTCGCGCTGCAGCTCCAGCGCCTGGCGCGGCGCGGACACGATGGCCTGCGCATCTACCGTCGGCGCGTACTCGTGCTGCTCGGCATTGGTCTGGTGCATTCGTACCTCGTTTGGGACGGCGACATCCTGACGATGTACGCGTTGCTGGGTCTGCTGCTGCCCGCGTTCCATCGCTGGAGCGGACGCGCGCTCGTGATGACCGGTCTGGTGCTGGTGCTGGCGGTGCCCTTTGCGGGGAAAGCGTTGTTCGCCGCGTTCGGGTGGGCACCGCATTTGTCGCTTTATGCATTCAGCGACGGCATTGCCCGGGCACTGGGCGCGGACCCGGCGCCCGAGCGCATCCTCGCGTGGATGCAGCGGGAAGACCTGCGCGGTTGGGCGGCGTGGGTGGCGAGCGGGCCGTGGTATTCGTGGGGTCTCCGGGTGGAGTTTTGGCGGATTCCCAAGGTGTTCGGGATCATGCTGATCGGCATGGCCGCGGGTCGACGGCTTGCCGCCGGAACCTTGCTGGAAGATCGACGGCTATTGTGGCGCGTGCTGGTCGCCGGCCTGGTCGTCGGCTTGCCGGCCAGCGCGATCTACGCGTGGCGACCGGGGCTCGGACAGGTGGACTGGCCTTCGCTGCTCGGCACGATGCCGCTTGGTCTGGCCTATGCAGCGGGGTTCGCGCTCGCCTGGCCTGTTGCGTGCCGATGGCTCGGCATCTTCGCGGCGCCCGGGCGGATGGCACTGACCAACTACCTGACGCATTCGCTGGTGGGTATCGTGGTGTTCTACGGTATCGGCTTCGGCCTCGTCGGCCGTCTTCCCGTGTGGGGCATTTATGCCGTGGCGATTGCAATCTTTGCTTTGCAGATCGTCGCTTCGAGGTGGTGGCTGGCTCGCCACGCGCAAGGACCAATGGAAGCACTGTGGCGACGCTGGACGTACGGACCGATGAAACAAACAGGAGCTGCAACATCAACGCAATGATCAAGCGCGGCACGCGGATAATCGGATGGATCGCAATCGTTACCGGGCTGCTGATGAGCTACCTGGGGTGCACACGGGCAGTGCGCCCGGTGGCTGTCTTCGCCTTTGGCGAGTCAGCCGATGGGGTGGTGACCTCGATCCGCGAGTGGCCCGCAAGTTCTGGCGCGGCCCGTATCCCGTTCCGCCAGGCATCGGTGATCACTTTCAAGACTGCCGCTGGTGAAGTCATCACGTTCGAGCATCCGATGCAAAGCTCGCCACCGCCGTATGCGCAGAATGAGCACGTGCGCGTGGTGTACGACGCCGACTCACCGCAGGACGCCGTGGTGGCGGGCGGGTCGTCGCTGTTGGTGTTGGTGGTATGGGCGTTCGTCGCCTTTTGCGGGTTGGTAGCGATCCTCGTGGGCGCGGTTGTCATATTTGCAGGTGCGCTGCCGTGGGGCGTGCAATCGCATGCAGGCGAGACTCCGGCGCAGGCTGAATCGCCTGCTCACGGCGCGATACAGCGCCTCGCGCGGAAGCTGGCGGTCGCGACCAAGGGTGCGGGCAAATAACGGAAGATCGTTGAACGATGCCCGCCATGCCGGACCGAACAGTTCAAACTAAAGTTTGAACTGTTCGAGGAAATGGAGGCATGAAAAACGGAATTCGTGACCGCGCGCTGTGACGCGCGATCCCGTTTTTTTGGTGCTGGCGCTATGACGCTTCGTGCTGCTTGAGCAGGTCCAACAGCGCCTCGGCTGCCGCTTCCGAAGAC
>JBKJND010000043.1:0-3067 GCA_046596095.1 Ahniellaceae bacterium
AAGCGGCTGGCCGGCGGCATCGAGGCGTGCGCGCGCCGCGGCCAACCGCGCCTCGGTCGCTCGATACGTGGGATGTTGTTGCCATGCGTCCTGCAAGGCAGCGCGCAAGGGTGCGGGAGCTGGCGAGGCGTCCGGGATGTCGGCAGCGGCGGCGGACAGCATGAGCGCTGCGGCGAAGCATGCAACAGAAGTCAGCGCGACAAGCCGTCGCGCCTTTTGAAGAAAGGGCATTGCGGAATCCTCTGAGTCAACGGCATCCCTCAGCCCGAAAGCCGAAGGAACAAGGCACGTAACTCAGACGATGGGTGGTCTCAGCTCGAGACGCTGCGAGGCGCTGGCCGCACTTGGCGACAACGAAGAGACGAGATCGCGCCGCGTACCCAAGACCCACATCGGCGAGGTCGGGGGAATGGCGGAAGCATGATGCGAGCAGCAATGGTTGCAGCCGCCGGCGTGACCGGGTACCAAATCGGAAGACCCTTCCGAGTCGCCGGACTCTCCAACAGCTTGTGCATCAACGACCAGCGTGTGATCGCCGCCAGAGCCGAGGCCGAGATCCGCCAAGTCGTGGCTGGCGCACGCAGTCGCTCCCGCAGTCTTCAAGACGAACACAAGCAGCGCGAACACGGCGAATCGTGTCGACGCGCGCATCCTCGTCAGGAGGCCAAGTTTGGAGGTGGAGCTAGTCATCGCCGCGCAGGGTAGCGGCAATCTCTGGAGCTACACAATTCCATCCGTACAGGAATCAAAGAGGACGCGCAGTTGCGCGGTCCGCACTTCGAAGGTGCTCGATCACTGCCGGCTCCAGACCTGCGAGCCCGGCGGCACGTCCCGCCGCGAGGGCAGTGTCTACGGTCAGGCCCTGCTCCCAGGCATGCTCGAGCGCGATCAACGCGCCTACTCGATTGGCACTGGCGCAATGGACCAGCACAGGTCCGCACGTCTGCGCCTTTGCAAGTTCCTGGCTGAAGCGCGCGACCGTCTCGCGTGTCAGGTCCTGGCTGCCTGCAATGGGGATGGCGACATAGCGCATACCCGCCGCCGCAACCGCAGTCGCTTCATCGAAGTCGGTCGCTTCGGACGGGTGTCGCAAGTTGATGATTGTGCGCACGCCCTTGCTGGCCAGCGCCGCAAACTCCGCTTCCGTCGGCTGGGCGGCGCTATAGAGGTCATCGGCAACCACGAGGATGTCGGTCATGTGCTGTTGTCCTTCTGGTTATTTCAGGTGGGAATGGCGGCCGCTGCGATTGCGGAATCAGCATGATGGTGACGATCAACGCTGCGACCAGGTCGCTGCTCAACACGCCGGGGTTGTAGCTGCGGGCCCACTGCACTGCCGGTATCCAGCGCTCGGCGCGGGACCGACTCCGCGGTCGAACCGGTCGGGTTTCGTCCGTTACTTTGCCGCCCCTGCTGGCATCCGGCGCCTTCATTTTTTGGGTGAGCAGTACGCTTCGTACAGGGCCTGCATGACACCCAGCGCAGGTCCGTCCGCCAGCGAATAGAAGATCGTCTGCGACTGGCGGCGTGTGCCCACCAGCTCAAGCTCGCGCAGCACTGCCAGATGCTGCGACGCCGCGGACATGCTCAGTCCGACCTGCTGCTGAAGTTCGCCGACCGATGCCTCGCCGTCAACCAACCGGCACATCACCATCAGCCGCGCGGGATGCGCCAGGGCCTTGAGAAGTTCGGCGGCAGCGACAGCATGCGCAGCCATCTCGGCAACATCCGGTAGTTCGCGCAAGAGTGCTTTAGCCGGCTTCGATCTTGCAACAACTCTGGTAGGGGCAGGTTTGGTAGTCATGGTTGACATTAATGTTAGAAACCGCTAATTTAGCGATACCTTGAATTAAATGCAAGAGATCCCGTGATGAACCCTCAAGTCGAATCCTTCCGCGATTCACTGACGTCCACTTTCAGCTACGTCGTGTATGACGCGCCGGGCGGGCATGCGGCGATCATCGATCCGGTGCTCGACTACGACGGCCCCTCCGCGCGAACCGGCACCTCGTTGGCGGAGCGCCTGCTGGGATTCGTGCGCAAGCACGACCTCACGGTCGACTGGATCCTGGAGACGCATGCCCACGCCGATCACCTGAGCGCGGGCGGCTATCTGCGCGACCAGCTTGGTGCGAAGCTGGCGATCGGGCGCGGCATCATTACTGTGCAGGAACGTTTCAAGCAGCTGTTCAATCTCGCCCCGGATTTCGTGGCCGACGGCAGCCAGTTCGACCATCTGTTCAACGAGGGCGAAACCTTCACGACTGGAGGCTTGACCGGACGCACATTGGCGACACCTGGCCACACCGATGACAGTCTGACTTACGTAATCGGCAATGCCGCTTTCATTGGCGACACCCTGTTCGCGCCCGACACGGGCACGGCGCGTTGCGATTTCCCTGGCGGCGATGCCCACAAGCTCTACGACTCGATCCACAAGATCTTCGAGTTGCCCGCGGATACGCGGATCTTCCTGTGTCACGACTATCCGCCTGGCGACCGCGAGCCGACTGCGCAGACATCGGTCGCTGCGCAGGAAACCAGCAACGTGCATGTGCGAAACGGAATCTCGGAGACCGACTTCGTCCGCATGCGTAACGAGCGCGATGCCTCCCTGCCCGAACCCAAACTGATCCTGCCCGCCCTGCAGGTGAATATCCGCGGCGGGCGGCTGCCGCCACCGGATGGCAACGGCATCAGTTACCTGCGCCTGCCGCTGAACCAGATCGGGCACGAGGCATGAACGGCTGGATGACGGCGCTCGCGGGCGGCATGTTGATCGGCGTAGCCGCCACGATCCTCCTTGCCTTCAACGGCCGCATCGCCGGCGTAAGCGGCATAGTCAATGGCGTGCTGCTGCCCAAGCGCGGCGACGTCGCCTGGCGGATGCTGTTCCTGCTCGGCCTGGTTGCGGGGGGAAGCATCTATCTGTCACTGGTGCCGGGCGCGCATGCGCCACGGGCTGGCTTTCCCTTGCCTGCGCTAGTAGTCGCCGGCCTGCTCGTGGGCTTCGGCACACGGATGGGCAATGGCTGCACCAGCGGTCATGGGGTCTGCGGTCTGGGCC
>JBKJND010000072.1:0-3938 GCA_046596095.1 Ahniellaceae bacterium
ACGCAGGTGATGGGCGCGGCGGTCGCGCGCATCAAGATCCTCGGCCGCATGGACATCGCCGAGCGTCGTCGGCCGCAGGACGGCCGCCTCAAGATGCGTTCGCCGGGCGGCCGAGGATCTTGATGCGGGCGACCGCCGCGCCCATCACCTGCGTGGGCAGCTCGAACACTTTGTGCAGCACACCGTCGATACGGAAACGCACGCGCGAGATGTCGCGGCGCGGCTCGAGGTGGATGTCGGACGCGCGCTGCTCGTGCGCGTAACTCAGGAGCCAGTCCACGATGCGAACCACGTGCTGGTCGTCGGCGGTCAGGTCCCCACTCGCGCCAATCTCGATCAGTTGTTCGAGATTCAGGATCTTGGACGTATCGGGCTTGCCCTTGTCGTCGCGCGCGCGCGCCACCGAGCGCGTAACGCCATAGAACTCCATGAGGTAGCGATTGACATCGAGCGGATTGGCAACGACGCGTTTGACCTCGCGGCGCATGAGCTTGGTGAGGTCCGCGACCCACCGTTCGTCGAACGGCTCGCTGGTGGCGATGGTGACCTCGCGGAGGTCGAGTGCGATCGGCAGGATGCGGTAACGCGAAGCGTAATCGGGCGTCACGACCTGGCCCACGGCCGCAACATCGATTTTGGTTGGGTCGATGCGCAGGTGCGGCAGGCGTGCGTGCCGCGCCAGCCACTCGGTCATCGCCTCAAGTTGCAGCACGGTGCCGGGGTGACGCGCGTCCGGCACCTTGGCGTTCGCGATCAGCACCAGCGGATGGATTTCGGCGCGCGCGTGGCCGCGGGCGGCGGTGCGCACGCGCTGGGCATCTTCGGGCAGCAGCCAGCCGTCGTGGCCAAGCATGTGCAGCGTTTCTTCAAGATCAAGGCGCCGATTCGGCGTGAAGTCGTGCGACGCGGGTTCGAACCGATCTGGCTCTGCGGGCGGCGGCGGGTAGATAGCGACCATTAGCTGCGAGGGTGTTTGCCAGAGCCAGCGGCCATGCTACTCCTCGCTGGATGATGCTCTCCCAGCCGGATGCCAATCACCCAGCCGGCGCGTCGCAGCAGGCGCAGGGCGGGCACTGCCCGCCATTTCAGCGCGCCTCCAGCAATGCCTCCATGCCCACGCGCTAAAGTGCGCCTTCCGAATTTTCGCGACGTTCGCTCAATGCAAGGCCCGACTTTCCAGGAATTGATCCGCCGCTTGAGCGCCTATTGGGCGGACCAGGGTTGCGTATTGCTCCAGCCGTTCGACAGCCCCGTCGGTGCCGGCACTTTTCATCCCGCGACGTTTTTGCGCGCGCTGGGGCCCGAGCCCTGGCGCGCCGCGTACGTGCAGCCATCGCGGCGACCGTCCGATGGACGCTATGGCGACAATCCCAATCGCCTGCAGCACTACTACCAGTTCCAGGCGGTGCTCAAACCCAGCCCCGACAACATTCAGGATCTATATCTCGGCTCGCTGAAATCGCTCGGCATCGATCCGCTCGTGCATGACCTGCGCTTCGTGGAAGACAACTGGGAGTCGCCAACGCTGGGCGCATGGGGCCTTGGCTGGGAGGTGTGGCTCAACGGCATGGAAGTTACCCAGTTCACCTATTTCCAGCAGGCCGGCGGCCTTGAATGCCGCCCCGTCACCGGCGAGATCACTTACGGTCTCGAACGCCTCGCGATGTATCTGCAAAGCGTCGAGAGCGTGTTCGATCTCGTGTGGACGCGCGGCCCGCAAGGCGTGGTCACTTACGGCGACGTGTTCCATCAGAACGAGGTCGAACAAAGCGCCTACAACTTCGAGCACGCCGATACGACCGAACAATTCAAACGTTTCGATGCCTGCGAAGTGGAGGCAATGAAGCTGGTCGCGCTTGGCTTGCCGTTGCCCGCGTACGAACAGGTGTGTCAGGCCTCGCACGCCTTCAATCTTCTCGATGCGCGGCGCGCGATTGGCGTGACCGAGCGCCAGCGTTTCATCCTGCGCGTGCGCGCGCTGGCGAAGGCGGTCGCCGAGTCCTACTACGCCGGGCGCGAGCGCCTCGGCTTTCCGGGTCTGGTCGCGCGCACGGAGCAACCCGCATGAGTCGCCCCGCGCCGTTGCTGCTTGAGATCGGGACCGAGGAGTTGCCACCAGGCACGGTCGGCATTCTGGCGGAAGCGTTGCGCGCGAACCTCTGCGCGGAACTTGCAGTCCTCGGCATCGCCAACGACATCGAGCAATCGATGGCGTTGTGGACGCCGCGTCGTCTGACCTTGCAGTTTGGCGCCGTCGCGCTCACGCAGGACGACCAGGACGTCGAGAAGCGCGGCCCGGCGATTGCCGCAGGGCTCGACGCCGCCGGCAATCCCACGCGCGCGCTGCTCGGATTCGCGCAATCCAACAACGTGCCGGTCGAGGTGCTCGAACGCACGCGTACCGACAAAGGCGAGTGGTTCGTGTATCGCATGCGCCGGGTCGGCGCGCCCACCCGCGACTTGCTGCCGTCTGCGATCGACGCGGCGCTGGCGGCGTTGCCGATCACGCGTCCCATGCGTTGGGGCGCGCACGACATTGCGTTCGTGCGCCCGGTGCACTGGGTTGTGTTGATGCACGGCGATGCGCACGTGCCGGGCGAAATTCTCGGCGTGCCCACCGGCGTGTTGACGCGGGGCCACCGTTTCCACCATCCGGAGCCGGTGCGCGTGACGTCGTCGGCTGCGTACGTCGATTTGCTGCGCAACATGCACGTGCTGGTCGATGCGCGCGAGCGGCGCGCGCGCATTCGCAAGGAAGTCGAAGCTGCGGCGAAACGCGTTTTGCCTGGTGGAGTCGCGCGTATCAGCGAGGCGCTGCTGGGCGAAGTCGCGAACCTCACCGAATGGCCGCACGCGATTGCGTGCACTTTCGACCGTGCGTTTCTGCGCGTGCCGCCCGCAGCGCTCATCACCACGATGGAAGTCAACCAGCGGTTCTTCCCGGTGTGCGACGCGCAGGGCAAGCTTACCGAGCACTTCATCGGCGTCGCCAATATCGAGAGCCGCGATCCGAACGAAGTCCGACGCGGTTACGAGCGCGTGATCCGGCCGCGTTTTGCCGATGCGCGTTTCTTTTTCGAGGAGGATTTGAAGACACCGTTGGCCGCGCACCGCGAAGCATTGGAGCGCGTGACCTTTCAGCAGCGCCTCGGATCGCTCTGGGACAAGACCCTGCGCGTGGCCGAACTCGCGCGCACCATCGCCGGCCGCGTCGGTGTCGATGCGGCGCTGGCGACGCACGCGGCAAGCTTGTCGCGCTCGGATCTGGTGACGCGCATGGTGGGCGAGTTTCCCGAGCTGCAGGGCACGATGGGTGGCCGTTACGCGGCGGCGCAGGGGGAGCCGAACGAAGTCGTGCAGGCGCTCGAGGACTTTTATGCGCCGCGCGCCAGTGGCGATGCGATCGCATTGACGCGCCTCGGCCAGGTGCTGGCGATCGCCGATCGCGTCGATACGCTCGCGGGCTTCTTTGCAATTGGCCAGAAACCGTCAGGCAGCAAGGATCCGTACTCGCTTCGTCGCACGGCACTTGGGCTCGCGCGTACATTGATCGAAGCTGCGGCGCCGCTCAATCTGGATGGTCTGCTGCGCGAAGCGATCGAGCAGATTCCAGGCGCGCGCATCGACGTGCAGGCAACCGCAATCACGCTGCGCGAGTTTATTCTTGAACGCCTGCGGGGTTACTACGCCGAGCAAGGCATCGCGCAGGATCGCTTCAACGCCGTGGCGGCGGTGAATCCAGCGACCTTGATCGATTTCGACCGGCGACTACGTGCGCTCGATGCATTTGCGCGCATGCCGGAGGCGGCGAGTCTTGCAAGCGCACACAAGCGCATCGGCAATTTGCTGCGCAAGGCAACCGATCCGATTGGCGAACGGGTCGATCCGGCGCTGCTGGCCGATGGCGCGGAACTCGCCCTGGCGGCGGCACTCGATAG
>JBKJND010000295.1:0-5626 GCA_046596095.1 Ahniellaceae bacterium
CGCTGCGCGGTCAGAGGGGTCGCTTCCGATCATTGCGGACAGAGTAGCGCCCGCGGCTTCTCAGGGACGCGCGCGCTCTCGCGCGTGCGCCGCAGCGCGATCGGCAATCCATGCTTCCATGCGCGTCTCCATCACCGACAATGGCACCGCACCCGTGCCGAGCAGCTCGTCGTGGAATGCGCGCAGGTCGAACCCATCGCCAAGTTTCGATTCGCCGCGGGCGCGCAGTTCGCTGATCTTGAGTTGCCCGATCTTGTACGCGAGCGCCTGGCCCGGCGTGCCGATGTAGCGGTCGATCTCGTTGGTGATGTCCTGCTCGGTTTTCGGCGCGTTGTCCTTGAAATAGGCGATGGCGCGCGCGCGACTCCAACCCTTTGCGTGCATGCCGGTATCCACCACCAGACGCACCGCGCGCCACATGTCGTAAGCGAGCTGGCCCATGCGATCGTAGGGATCGTCGCGCAGGCCCATGTCGTAGCCGAGCCGCTCGGCGTACAGAGCCCAGCCTTCGACGTAAGCGGTGACCGACGACATCCGCCGGAACATGGGTTGGTCGGGCTGTTCCAGCGCGAGCGCGATCTGCAGGTGATGCCCCGGCACCGCCTCGTGCAGCGACAGCGGCATCATTTCCCAGATCGGACGGCTGTCCGGTTTGTACAAATTGACGAAATAGTTGCCGGCGCGGCTGCCGTCGGCAGCGGGGCCGTTGTAGTAGGCGGTCGTAGTGTCGGGCGCACTGCTCGCCGGAATCGGGACGATGCCATAAGGCGTGCGTGGCAGCTTGCCGAACACTTTCAGGAGCTCCGGATCGATGCGACGCGACATCGCGCGATACGCGGTCAGTAGCGCCTCGGGCGACGTGTGGAAGAACTTCGAATCGGTGCGCAGGTGCGTGAAGAACTCCGCGAGACTGCCCTCGAACTTCACTTCCTGGCGAATTTTTTCCATCTCGGCGCGGATGCGCGCCACTTCTTTCAAGCCGATCACATGAATCGCGTCTGCGCTGAGTTCAGTGGTCGTGTAGCTGCGCGCCAGATAGTCGTAGTACGGCTTGCCATCGGGAAGGTCGCCCGCCGCGATCGATTTGCGCGCGCCCGGAAAATACTCGTCGTTGAAAAAAGTCTGGAAACGCTTGAGCGCGGGCAACACCACTTCGGCAACGGCTGCGTGCGCTTCCTTGCGCAACATACTTTGCTCCGCCGCTGGAATCGAATCCGGCATCTTTGCGAACGGTGCGTAAAAGCTGCTGGCTTCCGGCGTTGCGTTTGCCTGCGCCGCGATCTGCGCCGGCGCGCGTACCAGAATGGCCTGCGGTGGCGTCCAGCCCGTGCGCAGGCCTTCGCGCATCAGAGCGATTGTCTGATCGGCAAGCGCACCGTAGCCGCGCAGACGCGCAATCCAGTCGCGGTAATCTCTGGACGTCGCAAAGCGCAGAACCTGCGTCGCCGAGACCGCAAACGAGTGGACGCCGCCTTCATGATCGACCGGCATCAGCTCGGTGCGAAAGCGCTGGCCCGCGACAGTGTCCTGCAGCAACGCCAGATAAATGTCGTAGTTGAGCTGGTCTGCGGCAGTCAGTTCCTCGCGGTCGATGCGCTCAAGCGCGGCCAGCGACGTTCGCACCGCCTCCTGCTGCGCGGCGATAGCGCCCGGACGGAGGTCCGGCAAACGGTCGTTGTAACGCGCATCGCCGACGTAGCTCGCAGTCATCGGGTCGTCGCGAAGCTGCCGCTGCCAGTCGGCTTCGAACAGCGCGTGCAGCGCCTTCGACTGCGCCTCGGTTACCTCTGCCTCCGCAGCGAATACCGGCGCCAGGCACAGCCAAGCGGCGAAAAACACGATGACTGGAACGCGCGAACTGTGAGGGATCATGGGAAGCACTTCAGTATCTGCAATGCGCGAATGGTGGGGCATGCGCATCGGAACTGGAAGGTGTACGTTCGCTCCTGCATGCATGAAGTCGGGCCCTGGCTCGACATCTACTGCTGCTTGCTGCCAGTTGCGCGGCCGCTGGACTCACTCGCGAGCGGCTTCGATACTAGTCGGCATCGCAGCCGCGGGAGAGGTGTTGGATGAGCAGCGTCGACCAGGCTTTTGAAACTCAACTCAGGAACATCCAGACGAAGACGGGCAAGTCGCTGGACCAGGTTTATGCAGCCATTCGTGAGAGCGGCCTCGCGAAACACGGACAGATCCGCGACCTGCTGAAGCAAATGCTGGGGATCGGGCACGGCGACGCCAACACGCTAACTCTGTTCTTCCTGAAGGGCGAGCAGACTGCAGGCAGCCAGGAGAAAACCTCCACCCCCGTCGATGTTCTGGGAGAAATCTACTCAGGCGCGAAAGGCAGTCTGCGGCCCATCCACGACAAGCTGATGGCCGCGATTGTCGAATTCGGACCCCTGCAAGTTGCACCCAAGAAGGGTTACGTGAGCCTTCGCCGGGACAAGCAGTTTGCGATGGTTGGCCCCGCAACGCAGACGCGTGTCGAAGTCGGGTTGAATCTCAAGTCCGTTATGGCCACTGCGCGATTATTGGCAGTTCCCCCTGGCGGAATGTGCCAGTACAAAGTAAGGGTTGAGAGTGTCAAGGACGTGGACACGGAACTCATCGGCTGGATCAGGCAGGCCTACGACGCAGCGGGGAAGCCGGGCACGAAGTAAAGACTTGCCGGGTGCGAGCCTGGGACTGCGGGCTGCGCGAAATCCCCGACCGGGCGCCGTGAGCTGAGACGCCGCTACTTCGTGGAGGGCTCAAGTTCGTCCCGCTCGGCACGAGCTGATCCGAGCGCGGCTCCCTCGATTGCATGCGTCGCGCTTTCCCCGTTACCGCGCTTGCTTTCCGTCAAAGGAGAAAACAACCCATGAGCCAGCACACGTCCGTCGTCCTCTGGAAACGCGAAGGGGCTTCGTTCCTCGACAATCGCTACAGCCGCGGTCATTGCTGGCTGTTCGACGGCGGCGTCGAAGTGCCGGCGTCCTCGTCGCCAGAGGTCATCCCTCCCCCAATGTCCATCGCGGCGGCCGTGGACCCGGAAGAGGCTTTCGTGGCGAGTCTCTCAAGTTGTCACATGCTCTGGTTCCTGTCGATTGCGGCGAAGCGCCGCTTCATCGTCGAGAGCTACCGCGATGAAGCGATCGGTCGGATGGGGAAGGACACGGCGGGCAGGATATCGATGACGCGCGTGACGCTGCGCCCGGACGTTCACTTCGCAGGCGAGAAGCAGCCGTCCGCCGGTGAGATCGCGGCCCTGCATCAGGAGGCGCACGAGCAGTGTTACATCGCCCGATCGGTCAAGACCGACGTGCGCTGCGAGCCCGTCGAGACCATAGCTTGACCTTGCCTTGCCGCGACCGGAGTGCCCGATGAAAGACTTGGCGATTGCTCTCGAAAACCGGCCCGGCGCGCTGGCCGAAATGGGCGAGGCTTTGGGCCGCGCCGGCGTGAGCGTCGAAGGCGGCGGCGCCTGGGTGATGGGCGGCAACGGAGTCGCGCATTTTCTCTTCGACGACGGTGCAGCCGCGCGCAACGCACTGGAAGCGGCGGGCATTCGTGTCCTCGAAGAGCGCGACGTCGTCGTGCAGAAATTGAAACAGGACGCGCCCGGCCAGCTCGGCTTGCTCACGCGCCGGATGGCGGAGGCCGGGGTCAATATCGAAGTGCTGTACAGCGACCACAACCACCAGATGATCCTGGTGGTCGACGACATTGTGCGTGGTCGCGCCGTTTCCGAAGCATGGACCCGCGCGAGCGTCTGACCGGGCACTCGCATGACGCCGGCGTTCGCCTACAGCGCTTGCCTTCTTGTACATCTTTGTGTACAAGTTCGCATATGCGAACTTTGGCCTTTTCAGATGCGCGCAACAACCTGAAGGACCTGCTCGACCGGGTCACGGAGGATCATGTCGCGACGATCATCAAGCGCCGGGATGCGGAAGACGCGGTGGTGATGTCCCTCAGCGACTACAACGCCATGCAGGAAACGATGTACCTGCTCAGCACACCCGCCAATGCCCGGCATCTCATGGGATCGATTGCGCAGCTGCGCGCGGGCAAGAGCCGCGCTCGAAAACTCGTCGAACCGACAGCCGACTGATGCCCCGGAGCCTCACGTTCACGGATCGAGCGTGGAGCGACTACCTCTGGTGGCAATCGAACAACCCGGGCGTGCTCGGTCGTCTGAATCAGCTCATCCGCGAATGCCAGCGCACCCCGTTCGTGGGCATCGGAAAACCGGAGGCACTCAAGAACGACCTCAAGGGCTTCTGGTCGCGCCGCATTACCCAGGCCGATCGTCTCGTCTATCGCGCGACGCCCGCCGCAATCGAGATCGTCGCCTGCCGCTTCCACTACGGCGAGCGATAGTTAGTCTCCGACTCACCAGCCGACTACCTAAAGCACCTTGGCTATCGGGCTCTAGGCACGCACCCGAAAGTGGGCGCGCCGGACCCCATACTCCTATCTCAGATTCGCGACATCATCGATTCCAATTTTCCTGCGATTGCGCACGCCGCCCTGGATCAGGGCGCATTGCCTCTCACTCCGGAACAAAGAGCTGAGCTCGATCAACGTTTGGATGTCTACGAGGCTGACGGCGATCCGGGCCTTCCCGCCAACGAGGTAGTGGCGGACATTCGCTCAAGGCTATGAGCCGCACGGTCCGACTAAGGGAAGAGGCGAATCGGGATCTTGCAGCGGTAGCCTCGTGCATGGGTTTATACTTTTCGGATGAACGCACAGCTCCTTGCTGAAGCCCGCAAACTCAGCGTAGACGACCGCATCGAATTGGTAGAGGCAATCTGGGACAGCATTGCCACGCCCGAAGGCACCCCCGCGCTTACCGATGTGCAGGCGGCTGAGCTTCATCGTCGTCTCGCGGATCATTTGGCGAATCCCGACGATGTCGTTCCGTGGAACGATGTAAGAGCTGAGGCGCTCGCCCAACTCCAGCGATGACGTTGCCGATCGTTTTTCGGCGCATTGCACGCAGCGAATTTCTGGAAGCAGCGAACTGGTACGAATCTCGGCGTGCTGGCCTCGGCGGTGAGTTCTTGGCAGAAATCGATCGTTGCGTTGCACTGCTTGCGGAGCATCCCGAGCGGCTTGCCATAGTGCATCCGGGCATTCAGCGCATCGGTGCGCAGCGGTTTCCCTTCAACGTGTACTTTCGCGTTGAAGCGCGCCGTATCGTCGTGCTGGCCATTTTCCATGGGCGCAGAGACCCATCGGTCTGGCGGGACAGAAGCTGATAGACAGAGGCTTTCGCCTCACTCAGCGGTAGGTGACGGCGGCGGGGTCATGGGCTTCGAGCCAGCCGAAGTCATTGAGCGTGACGATGCGGAGCGTGTCGCCGTCGATCGAGAAGCGGGTGATGCCGACGTTGGCGAGGCCGAGGTTGAGGGGGAATACGCGCGCATCGGGCAGGTCGAGCGCGATGGCGCAGGCGGTAGCGATCACGCCACCCGAGGTCAACACCAATCCGTCGCCGTGCGTGTCGCGCGTACGTTCGATCGCGTGGCGCAATGCGCGTGCGACGAGTGGACACGCAGTCGAAGTGACGGAATGGAATGCGTAGCGGCAGCCGGCCCAGGCCGCTTCCGACCTGCGCAGGCAAGTGTTGCAGTTG
>JBKJND010000299.1:0-2948 GCA_046596095.1 Ahniellaceae bacterium
TGCGGTCCGGAACCGCGTTGGCTCAGCGCGTCTTGCGGGTTGTACAGACGGCAGGCTTGCAGCGACAGGCAGCCGCATCCAATGCAGCCTTGCAGATCGTCGCGCAGCGCCTGCAGATCGGCGATGCGTTGATCAAGTGACTCGCGCCATCGCGACGAAAGGCGTGACCAGTCGGCCTTGGTAGGGGTGCGTCGATCGGGCAGCTGACACAGTGAATCCGCTATCTCGGCGAGACTGATCCCGACCGCCTGGGCTGCCCGAACAAACGCGACTCGCCGCAACACATCACGACGATAGCGGCGCTGATTGCCAGCGGTGCGCTCGGACGACAGCAGTCCCTGGGCTTCGTAGAAGTGCAGGGTGGCAACAGTAACGCCGCTGCGGCGCGCCACTTCGCCGATACCGAGCGGGGCAGTGATCGCCATCGCTTGACCTCAAGTTAACCTGAGGTTGCATGCTAGGGCCTCGTCCTCGGCGAGACCATCCTTGAGCACCCTCATCGACTCACCATCCGCTACATCGCTGTTCTCGCCCGCGTGGCGGAATATCAGCGTCGGTTCGATTGGACTGTGTTCCATGCTCGCTTTCGAGGCCATGGGAGTCGCCGCAGGCATGCCTGCGGTGGCGGCTGCACTCGGCGGCTTGAGTCTGTATTCGCTTGCCTTCTCCGGCACTCTTGCCGCAGCCGTGGTGGCCATGGTGTGGGCGGGACTCGATTGCGATCGTCACGGCCCTTTCCGCTCCATGTCGGGAGGCATGCTGTTGTTCGGGGTGGGTCTGCTCGTGTCTGGACTTTCCACATCGATGCCGGTGTTGATTTTCGGCCGCATCATCCAGGGCTTCGGCGTGGGCTCGCTCGGCGTGGCGCTCTACGTGGCCACAGCGCGCACGCTGCCCGCTGAGCTACATCCGCGACTGTTCGCGATGTTCTCGTCGGCTTGGGTCGTGCCGGCGGTTATAGGTCCGGCGATCTCGGGAATAATCGTTGAGCACCTCGGCTGGCGCTGGTTGTTTCTCGGAATACTACTGCTGTCGTTGCCGACCGCGCTGTTGATGCTGCCGGCGTTGCGTGAGCGCCGTGCACCTGCTGCCGAAGCGCAGCCACCACGGCGCCTGTTGCGATGGGCATGGCTCGCTGCACTATGCATCGTGGGACTGTCATTGAGTACGCACGCAGGCGACATGGCGCCCTTCGCGACCGTCGTCGCGCTGGTCGGGGTCGCACTTGCCACCACGCGTTTACTGCCCACCGGAACGACGCGCCTGGCGCGCGGCTTGCCTGCCGTGATCGCGCTGCGAGGCCTGAGCGCATCTGCGTTCTTTCTGTGCGAGGCCTTTGTCCCGCTTTGGCTGCATCAGCAGCGCGGCTGGTCGATCCTCTCTGCGGGGTTGGCCTTGACCGGCGGCGCTTTGAGCTGGAGCGTCGGCAGTTATCTGCAGTCGCGCGTGGCCGACGACGCCAGGCGCCAGACCCTGCTTAGGCGCGGCTGCCTCTTGCTTTGCATCGGCATCGCCGTATCCGCGTTGACTGTTTTGCGTTTCCTGCCCGACTGGCTGATGTTGATCGCATGGTCAATTGCGGGACTCGGGGCCGGTGTGTCGCTGCCGATGCTCGGCGTGCTGACGTTGAAACTCGCACCGCGTGCGCAGCAGGGCACGTACTCCTCGGCGTTGCAGCTCTGCGCGGCGTTGTACACCGGTGCCGCCCTTGCCGTGGGCGGCCTTGCATTTTCAATGCTGCACGACTCGAACGCATTGCTGGCATATGGCACCGTGTTCTTTGGCGCCGCCACCTTGGCGATGGTGGCGCGGGTCAACGTGCGGCGCGCCTTCGTCTTGTAACTCCCTCCCCTGACCAGGGGAGGCTTGGGGAGGGGTGATGCGTTTAATCTGGAAACGAGCACGCGACCTGCGCAACGCCGCCACCGATGCCGAGCGCCATCTGTGGCGTTACTTGCGCGGTCGCCAACTCGGCAACTACAAGTTCCGCCGCCAATTCCCCATCGCCGGATTCGTGGCGGACTTCGCGTGCGTGGAGGCGCGGTTGGTCATCGAGCTCGATGGCGGGCAACATGCAGATCAAGCCGAGCACGATGTAGAACGCACGCGCAAGATTGGGTTAACCGGCTATCGCGTGCTGCGGTTCTGGAACAACGATGTACTGCTTCGCACGGATGCCGTGGTGGAACAGATCATGCGCGAATTAGGGATGGAATGAGGGGTTGGAGTGCGACCCCTCCCCAACCCTCCCCTGCAGCGCAGGGGAGGGAGTCGCGAACCGCAGCTTCGTGCAAAGGGGTATGCGAGCTGACGTGTGCCCGGCCTTGCAAACATGATCAATCTTCATTCGACGCTGGCTGGTCTCCCTCCCCTGCAGCGCAGGGGAGGGAGTCGCGAACCGCAGCTTCGTGCAAAGGGGTGTGCGAGCTGACGTGTGCCCGGCCTTGTAAACATGATCATTTTTCATTCGACGCTGGCTGGTCTCCCTCCCCTTCTGCGAAGGGGAGGGAGTCGCGAACCGCACCTTCGTCCACAGGGGTATGCGAGCTGACGTGTACCCGGCTTTGTAAACATGATCAATCTTCATTCGACGCTGGCTGGTCTCCCTCCCCTGCAGCGCAGGGGAGGGTTGGGGAGGGGTTTTACGAAAAAGAGAGGAGGGTCGATAACGACCGGACGGGAAGGCGGTTGCGCATCGGCGGCTACGGCGCGATCAAGCGCCGCGCACCATCGAGAGCAGGCTGCGCGCATCGAGCGTTCTCGCCTTGGCCTGGATCTCGGGCAGGTAGCGATCCCTGAGACCTTGCGCTTCCTGCAACGTGCGTGAGTAGGTTTCCTTCAGCATTTGCGAAGACAACTTGCGTCCACCTGCGTAGTAAGCCTTGGCCACATGGCCCAGTGCATAGGTGGAGGCAAAGCTCATGCTCGAACTCACTGCCTGTTTGCCC
>JBKJND010000438.1:0-3289 GCA_046596095.1 Ahniellaceae bacterium
CGCGTGTCCGGCGCTCAGTTGCCAATGACCGTAGCGGTTCCCGCGGATCTGCCGGCGGCGCTGCTCCGGCGTTCGCCCGTCGGCTTGCCCGAAGTCTCGGAACTCCAGGCGGTCAGGCACTACACCAACCTGTCGCGCAAGAATTTCTCCATCGACACGAACTTCTATCCGCTCGGTTCGTGCACGATGAAATACAACCCGCGTGCCTGCAACACGTTGGCGATGCAGCAAGGATTTCTCGCGCGTCACCCGTGTGCCCCGGAATCGCTGTCGCAGGGATTTCTGAGCTGCATGTTCGACCTGCAGGAAATCCTCGCCGACGTCACCGGCATGCGCGGCGGAGTTTCGTTGTCGCCGATGGCGGGTGCGCAGGGCGAGTTTGCCGGCGTCGCCATGATTATGGCGTACCACCGCAGCCGCGGCGCCACCGAGCGCACCGAGATCATCGTGCCCGACGCTGCGCACGGCACCAATCCGGCCACTGCGGTGATGTGCGGTTGTACGGTGCGTGAAGTCGCGACGGGCAAGGACGGCGACGTCGATGTCGAGGCGCTGAAAAAAGTGCTCGGCCCGAAGACGGCCGGCATCATGCTCACCAATCCATCGACGCTTGGCGTTTTCGAGCGTCGCATCGTCGAGATCGCGCGCCTCGTACACGACGCGGGTGGTCTTCTCTACTACGACGGCGCCAACCTCAACGCGATTCTCGGCAAGGTCCGGCCCGGCGACATGGGCTTCGACGCCATCCACATGAATCTGCACAAGACCTTCTCGACACCGCACGGTGGCGGGGGGCCAGGGGCGGGAGCTGTAGGCGTATCCGAACGCCTGCGGCCATTTTTGCCGGTTCCAATGATCGCGAGGAAGGAGGGAGACTCCGGGCGATCCGGGTCGCACCCGTATCGATTGCTGACGCACAAGGATCGTCCCCAATCCATTGGACAGCTATCAACGTTTGCGGGTAATGCGGGCGTCCTGCTTCGGGCCTATGTCTATGCGCGGTTATTGGGACGCGACGGCATGCGTCGGGTCGGCGAGTACGCCACGCTCAACGCCAATTACCTCGCGGCGCGTCTGCGCGAAGTCGGCTACGACCTTGCGTTGCCGCAGCGTCGCGCCAGTCACGAATTCATTGTCACCGCCGCGCGACAGAAGAAGGCCAACGGCATCACCGCGCTCGATTTCTCCAAGTCGTTGCGCGATTACGGAATCCACGCGCCCACCAATTATTTTCCGTTGCTGGTGCCGGAGTGCCTGCTGATCGAGCCGACCGAAACTGAAGACTTGGCAACGCTCGATCGTTTCGTGGACGTCATGGCGGAATTGCTGGACAAGTCAGTCAACGATCCCGACTGGATGAAAGGCGCGCCGTACACCACGCCGGTAAGGCGCCTCGATGACGTCAAGGCTGTGCGCGAACTGGATATTGCCTATGAGCCCCAGGCAACGGCGCCGCATCCGAGCGCACCGGCCGCGATCGCAAGCATCGAAGTCGCGACCATCTGATGGCGGACGGCAAGACAGGACTCGCCCCGCGCGGGCCGCTCGGAGTCTGGAACGCAACACGTTGGTCGTTCAAGGGCCTGCGTGACGCGTTCCGCACCGAGAGTTCGTTCCGGCTCGAGGTTTATCTGTTCGTCATCGCCGCTCCGCTAGCCTTCTGGCTGGGCGAAAACCTTGTCGAACGGGTGCTGCTGTTTGGCGTGCTGTTGCCGGTATTGGCCATGGAACTCATCAATTCCGGGCTTGAGTGCGTGGTCGACAAACTCATTCCCGAGTTCAACGAGCTCGCCGGTCGCGCGAAGGATATGGGCTCTGCCGCGGTTTTCGCCTGCATGATGAATGTGCTGGTGGTCTGGACATTGTTGTTGTGGCCGCACCCCTAACCGCTCCGGAGTAAGTCGCGCTTGTTCGATTGGGTATTCACTGCCGAGGGCTGGATCGCGCTGCTCACCTTGAGCACGCTCGAGATCGTCCTTGGCATCGACAATCTGGTGTTCATTTCAATTGTCGTCAGCCGCTTGCCGCAGTCGCAGCGGTCGCGCGCACGCCGGTTCGGCATTGGGCTCGCGTGCATTTCGCGCATCGGTCTGCTGTTGACGCTCGCCTGGCTCGCGGGCATGACCGAGCCCTTGTTTGTCGTCGCCGGAATCGGAATATCCGTCCGCGATCTGGTGCTCATCCTTGGCGGCTTGTTTCTGCTGGTCAAGTCGACCATGGAGATTCACGAAGCGGTCGAGGGCGGCGAAAACGATGGCGGACCCGGTGGCCGCGTCGCCGCCACCTTTGGCATGGCCATTCTGCAGATTGCGATTATCGATATCGTGTTCTCGCTCGACTCGGTGATCACTGCGGTCGGCATGGTCAACGACAAACCGATCATGGTGATCGCGATCCTGATGTCGGTCGCCGTGATGCTGCTGGCGGCAGATGTCATCGGCAACTTCATCGATCGTCATCCCACGATCAAGATGCTCGCGCTGACCTTCCTGATCCTGGTCGGCGGTGCGCTGGTCGCCGAGGGCGTGCACCTCGAAGTGCCGCGTGCGTATCTGTACTTCGCGATGGCGTTCTCGGGCGGCGTGGAGGCGCTGAACCTGGTGATGCGTGGTCGCCAGCGCAAACGCCAGCTCGCCGCGCACCTGATTCTCGGCGGACCCGGCATCGACCGCCCGCCGCCAGATGCGGCGATGCGAACCGCCGCTGAATGATGCAACGCGCGTCGCGCTTGCGATGCGCGACACTAGGATTCTGGATCACTTGCGGGGAACCACGATGAACTTCTTGCGCGCCACACTCGCGACACTGCTTGCGCTGCTGCTCTCAGGTTGCGGCTACAACGACTTCCAGCGTCGCGACGAGACGGTCAAAGCGGCGTGGTCGGAAGTCATCAACCAGTATCAGCGCCGCGCGGACCTCATTCCGAATCTCGTGGCCACGGTCAAGGGGTATGCGCAGCAGGAGCAGGACGTGCTGGTGCGGGTGACCGAAGCGCGCGCCAAGGTCGGGCAGGTCAACGTCAACGCCGACGACGCACAGTCGCTCGCGCAGTTCCAGGCCGCGCAGGGCGAACTCTCGTCCGCGCTGTCGCGCTTGCTGGTGGTCACCGAGAACTATCCGAACCTGAAGTCGGATCAAGGCTTTCGCGATTTGCAGGCGCAGCTTGAAGGCACCGAAAACCGCATCACCGTCGCGCGCAACCGCTACGTGCAGACCGTGCAGGAATACAACACGCTGGTGCGCACGTTCCCGCAGAACCTGACCGCGAAGATTTTCGGCTACGCCATCA
>JBKJND010000468.1:0-3058 GCA_046596095.1 Ahniellaceae bacterium
TACCCGCGTCGCGCGCGGCCAGAATGGGAGCGCGATCGACCGCCAGCTGAGTGGCGTCGTCCAGCGTCAGCGCGGATGTTTCCGCGAGCGTCGCCACAGGGAGCAAGCTGAGGGCGAGCACAAGAAAGCGCGCAAGTGGATTGGCCGCGCCCGCGATCACGCGCGCGACAGGAACACGACAAGTCTTGAAAAACATGTGACCTCCAGACGACATCAACGAAAGCGCACGACAGGCAGCGCCGCACGGGTTGAACGTGACGTCTGGAGCTAAATCAGCAGCGAGCAGTAACGCAATCGGGGCGGCGGATCGGAACGATCGATCGACACGTCTTGCGTCGGCGCTTCCCTGGCGGCGGGTGTCGCGAGCACGAGGTCGAACGCCACCGGCAATGCGAGCGGCGGCACCCCGAGTACAGCGTGATCGGCAGCAACCGAACGATCAGGCGAACAAAGCTTTGCGCAAAGTGCCGTCGCTTCCTCGGCAATGTCCTTCGCCATGCCCATGTCGGCGCAATCTTCGTCCATTGCAACTGTAGCGATGGGCGTGCGCACCATCGTGCACGCGTACGCCGCCATCGCCACCTGCTGGAACAGCAGGCACACGATCACCGCAATGGCGATGCGCATGCGGGAGCGGCGACGAACGGTCATGCTGCGGATACTACGCCTGCTGTGGTGGCTTCGCGTTGAAGCGGAATCGGTCCGGTCGACTTTCGACACAGCTGCCGTCCAATCCGAGGGGCTACACATCCACCCGAACATCGGGGGATGTGCCTGACATTGACAGTGATCGCAGCCCGCGAGTTCAAATTGCGTTTGCGCCCCGTCGCCGCCCGCCGGCGGACTGCAACGCGTTCACGCATGGAGCCTGTCGCAGGCGTGGCCTCCGCACTCGCCGGTTTCGACCTGCAGCGTGGTGTGCTCGATCTCGAATTTCTCGTCGAGCAGGGTGTTGAGGGCCTGGCGCAAGTCCGCGGCGTCGGTGGCGTCGGCGACAACGATGTGCGCGGTCAGCGCGGGTTGACTCGAACCCAGGGCCCAGACGTGCAGGTCGTGAACGCCAACAACGCCGGGGTGCGCCAGCAGCGCCGCGCGCACCTCATCCATCTTCAGGCCCTTGGGCACACCCATCATCAGCACATTGCCGGCTTCGCGCAGCAGCGTCCAGGTGCGCGGCAGCACCCAGAGTCCGATCAGCACCGCGAGGATCGGATCGACGATTTTCCAGCCGGTGAACTTGATGACGAGTGCGCCTGCAATCACCGCGATCGAGCCGAGCATGTCCGCCCAGACTTCGAGATAGGCCCCCTTGACGTTGAGACTCTCGCCGCTGCCGGCCTTGAGCAAACGCATCGCGATGAGGTTTATCACCAGGCCAATCGAGGCGATCACCAGCATGCCGGTCGAGGCGACTTCGGGCGGATGGCGGAAGCGTCCCGCCGCTGCCCACAGGATGTAGCCGGCGACGACAAGCAGCAGCATGCCGTTCATCATCGCCCCCATCGCTTCCGTGCGCACGTAGCCAAAAGTGCGGTCCGAGTCCGGCGGGCGCCGACTGAGGCGAACGGCAAACAAAGCAATCATCAACGCGAGCGTGTCGGTGCCCATGTGCGCGGCGTCCGACAGCAAGGCCAGACTGTTGGTGACGTATGCGCCGATGACCTCCGCAACCAGAAAGGTACTGGTAAGCCCCAACGCCCACCACAGCGGTTTCTCGTGCGCGATGTTGGAGGTGCCGTGATCGTGCCCTGCGCCCATGTCACGTCTCCGGTGCGGCGTCGCGAATGGCGATCACCTGTTCAACGTTGCTGACGTACACCCAGCCGGCTTCGGCGCGCCCGGTGCGGCCCACCTGGCGGAATATCTCCAGCGCGCGCGCGACCTCCGCGTCCTCGCAGAACAGTTCCATCTGTACCTCGTTGATCACCTGATCGCCGAACTCCACGGAATACTGTTGCTCGCGGGTACTGAGGGCACGCAAGAGTCCCTTGACGTCGAACAGACTCAAGCGTCGAAACCCGGCTTCGTCGAGCGCGTGGATCAAGTCGGCGACGCGGTTACGATGGACAAAAGCCTTCAGCTGCTTCATGGCGCGTTCTCCCTGAGGTTGCGCTCGGTGGCCTTGCGGTCGGATCGCTCTTCAAGCCATTCGTACAAGACTGGCAAGAGCACGAGGGTCAGCAGCGTGGAACTGATCAAGCCACCGACGACGACCGTGGCCAGTGGCCGCTGGGTTTCCGCGCCGACCCCACTGGACAGAAGCATCGGCACGAGACCCAGAATGGCAACACTTGCCGTCATCAGCACCGGCCGCAATCGGAGCGCCGTGCCTTGCACGACGGCTTCGCGCGGGGTCAGGCCTTTCTCGCGCAGCTCATTGAGGAAGCTCACCAGCACGATGCCGTTGAGCATGGCCACGCCGAACACCGCGATGAAGCCGATCGCCGACGGCACCGACAGGTACTGGCCGGTCACGAAAAGTGCGAGCAAGCCACCGATCGTCGCGAACGGTACGTTGGCGAGGATCAGCGCCGCGTACTTGATGGAGTTGAACGCGGTGTACAGCAGCACGAAGATGAAGAAGATCGTGATCGGCACGATCAACGCCAACTTCGCCAGCGCGCGTTGCTGATTCTCGAACGCGCCGCCCCACTCGATCCAGTAACCCGGCGGCAACTTCACCGCCTTTTCGATCGCGATTTCTGCATCCTTGACGAAGCTGTCCACATCGCGACCACGCACATCCATCTGGATCACCGCGTACCGCTGTAGCTGCTCGCGGCGCACGAACGAGTAGCCTTCGGCGACGCTGACATCGGCTACTTCCGACAATGGCACCAGTGCGCCCAGCGCCGTGCGGAGCGGAATCTGCCGCAGCGACTCCACGGTATCGCGCGTCGCGTCACTGAGGCGCACGGTGATGTCGAAACGCTTGACGCCGTCGAGCAGCACGCTCACCGGCTCACCGCCCAGTCCGTTGCGAACAATGGTGAGAACTTCCTCCGCATTCATGCCATGGCGAGCGAGTTCGTCGCGATTGACCTGGATGCGGATCTGC
>JBKJND010000025.1:0-4369 GCA_046596095.1 Ahniellaceae bacterium
CGCCGGGAGCGATTCCGGCGAACGTTCGGGGCGCTATGGTTTTGGTGACTTTTGCCGAAACAAAAGTCACTCGCTCGCCGCAGGCGAGTGAAACGCTGTTGCTGTTGCGATGGCGAACGTCACTACCAAGGCACTGATTAAAAAGCGAAAAGAGGGACAAAAACAGGGGAAACGTCAGGTCCGGTTCTACAACGGCGACGGCATTGCGAATCGTGCGTCGTGATCAGCGATGGGCGATTGCGGCAGGGGCCGCAAGCTCGGTGAGCTGGGGATCGAAGGCGCGAGCAGTGCGAAATGCGTGCATGGCCGCAAAGTGCGCGTCGCGCGCAGCGCTTTTGCCTGGATGCTGGCGAAGTGCAGCGGTGGTGGACCACGCGCGTGCAGCGAGTGTCGGCCATGCGGCCTCGCCTAGTTGCTCGCGATAGGCGGTGTATGCAGCCTGCGCGGCAGCGGCGCAGGCGGCTGCGTCTCCCCGTGCCCACGCGATGCGCGCGCGCACCAACTCGATGTCGGGCGAAGTGGGAGCACCGATGCCACGGTCGAGAAACTGACGGCCTGCCTGTTCGATCAATGCGGTCGCGGCGTCGATGTTGCCGTCGGCGAGCGCGGCTTCCGCGCGCAGCCGCAGCAGAGCGATCAGTTCGATATGCGGCGCCTCGTACTTCTGCTGGGCAATCGGCCATGCGCGCTCGAGCAGTTGGGCCGCTTCGCGCGGCTGCCCGGCGAGCAAGTGCGCTTCGGCCCGAAAGCCCATCAGCCGCAGTTCGTTGCGCGCGTCCGGCTCGAGCTTGGCCCGCTCTTCCACCAGCAGTCGATCGAGGGTCGTGGCCGCGACCTCGATGTCGCCGCGTGACAACGCGAGCTGCGCGCCACGCATCTCGACTTCGATGCGCCGCTGGTAGTCGGGGCCGCCTGCCTTGCGCCACACGCGATCGGCGGCGTCGAGCGAAGCGGCAGCGGCGGCGTTGTCCATCAGGCTCAGTGCGTTGATGGCCTCGTTCAAATGCACCGTCGCGAGCATGCTCGGGTCGGCCTCGAGTTGTCCATCGAACACGCGCCGCGCCCGCACGTACCACACAGCAGCCTCGCGATAGCGCTGCTGCTGGCGCAGGATGCCGGCGATGTTGTTGGCGATATTCGCGTTGAGGGGATGTTGCGGCGGCAACACGCGCCTGGCGATTGCGAAGTTTTCGCGCGCGATGACCTCCGCTTCCTTGAGCTGGTCGAGATTGCGCAGAGCGATCGCGAGATTGTGGCGCGGCTTCAGTACCGAAGCATGGCCCGGGCCGTGACGGCGCTCGTTGCCGGCGATCACCTGTCGCAGTATGCGGGCGGCACCGTGGTAGTCGCCGCTGTCGGAAAACGCCAGCGCGTAGTCGTTCAACGCAGTGCGGACGCGGGTCTCGTGTTCGCCCTTGCGCGCGAGGCGTGCTTCCGCGACGACGCGGCGCAACTCGAGGCCGGGTTTTTTAGATTCGCCCTGGTCGAGCAGGCGGGCACGCGCGAGGTCCAGGTCCTCTGCGCGTGAATCGATGTCCTGCGCGGCCTCTCCGAAATAGTTGCGCAGGGTCGGGGACACACTCAGCCAGCGACGCCAGCCCTGTTCGTTTGCGCGGATGCGATCGCGCAGCAGCAGGGCCTCGTTGGTCCATCGCGTGCCGTTCGGGACATCGCCCTGGTGTGATGCCATGTCGATCAGATCGACCAGCACGTCGAAACGCGGACGCAGCGTCTCGCCCTCGGCCGGCAATCTCACCAGTGCCGCTTCGAGTTGCTTGCGCGCCGTGGCGTAGTCGCCGAGATAGAGATAGGCATTGCCGATCGCGTTGAAAAGCTGGCCCGCGGTGCGGGGCTGATCACCAAGTTCCTCCTCGATACGTTCGCTGCCGCCATCGAGGAGGGCTTTGGCCGTGACCGGCTCGCCTTCTATCGCGCCCGGACCCGCCTCCTGAAACAGGGACACGATGAATTGCTTGACCGCTTCCGCGCGTTCGGCCTGCTGGCGCGCTGCCTGCGCTTGCGCAAGGCTGACGCCGGTGGCGATGACCAGCACCGCGAAGATCGCAACGGCCGCGGCGATCGGGATGCGATGGCGGCGCAGGAACTTGCCCGCGCGATAGCCGAATCGTGGCGGCACCGCGAGGACCGCGCGCCCCTCAAGATAGCGGCGCAGGTCCTCGCTCATCGCGGCGACCGAGGCAAAGCGATCCTGCGGACGCTTTTCCAGCGCCTTGTGCACGATGAGGTCCAGGTCGCCCGAGAGTTGACGACGCAACTGCGGTCCGCTGGTCCCGCGCTGGGCCGCGAGCGTTGCGAGCACGCCGCGATCGGTTGGCAACAGCGCGTCCAAGGGCGGTGCGTCGCGCTCGAGCACGGCGCGCTGCATGGCGAATGGCGTGCCGCCCGGCTGCTGGAACGGGCGCGTGCTCACCAGCAATTCGCACAGCATGATGCCGAGCGTGAACACGTCGGTGGCCGCGCTGTGCGGATCGCCGCGGATCTGTTCGGGCGCCGCATATTCGGGCGTGTGGATGAAAGTGT
Organism: Ahniellaceae bacterium; assembly: GCA_046596095.1. Taxonomy (GTDB): domain Bacteria; phylum Pseudomonadota; class Gammaproteobacteria; order Xanthomonadales; family Ahniellaceae; genus JBBQNY01. Next base: position 2,542 of record JBKJND010000025.1, read on the forward strand.
TGGGCGAGGTGTCATCGGGCGCTTGTTCGTCGAGCAGCGCCGCGATACCGAAGTCGAGCACGTGTGGCGCGCCTTCGCGATCGATCATGATGTTCGAAGGTTTCAGATCGCGATGGATCACCAACTGCTGGTGCGCGTACTGGACCGCTTCGGAAATGCGCAGCAGCAGGGCGACGCGATCGCGCACGGACACGGCCCAACGCGAGCACCACTGGCTCAGGCCCTCGCCTTCGATGAGCTCCATCGCAAACCATGGCGATCCGTCTTCCAGCACGCCGCCGTCGTACAAACGCGCGATTGCAGGGTGTTGCAGACGCGAGAGGATCTGGCGTTCGCGCTCGAAACGACGGCGCGCATCGCTGCCTTCGTAACCGCTGCGGATGAGCTTCAGCGCCACCTGCTGGGTGAATCCGCCTGCGTTGCGTTCCGCCAGATACACCGCGCCCATGCCGCCGTGCCCCAGAAGCCGCACGAGGCGGTACGCGCCGACGTGCTGACCAAGGCGTGCTTCATTGTCCTGGCGCGGACCCGCCGCGACTTCGGTATTGGCAAATCGCGCGCTTTCCAGCGTTGGTGAATGGGCCTCGACAAACAGCGCAGCGCGATCGTCGAGCGGCCCCGCCGGCGCGCTGTCTGCGGCAAGCAAGCGTTCGACCGTGGTGCGTAGTTCCTCGTCATGTCCGCAGCGCGCTTCGAACCAGGCGACGCGCTCGCACTCCGGAAGTTCGATGAGTTCGCGGAAAATCGACAGCGCACGCTGCAACTTGGCGTCGTCCGGGGCGTCTGCCGTCGTCTTCATGCGCGGCTGAGTTCCGCATGCAGCAGCGCCCGCGCCGCGCGCCAGTCGCGCATCGCGGTGCGGAGCGAAATGCCAAGAGTCTCTGCGACCGCAGCGAAATCTAGGCCGCCGAAAAAGTGTAACTCCACCAATCTTGCGGAGCGCTCATCTACCGACTCGAGCCGCGCGAGAACGCGGTCGAGTTCCAGCACATCGATCGCGGGCTCCGGCGCCGCGATGCCGGGCTCGCCGGTCAGCGCCGTGATGGCAACGCCGCCACCGCGCTTGTCCGCGTGCTTGCGCTTGGCCGCGTCAACCAGGATCTGGCGCATCGCGCGACTCGCAAGATTGAGAAAATGCGCGCGATCAAACGCATTGGAGTCGACATGGACCAGTTTGAGGAAGGCTTCGTGCACAAGTCCTGTCGTCTGCATCGTGCCCGGGAGGCGCGCCAACTGCCGATGCGCGAGCACGTGCAACTCGTCGTACAGGCGCTCGAAGGCGCCGGGAACCGCGGCACTCTTCACAGCGTCATTGGCAGCCGGTGCGGATACGCGTGACATGGAAGCCCGCCGCGATGAACAGACCGCATTGTGCGCGGCGGCCTCCCTCTTGAACAGCAACGCGCGTCACCATCCAGCACATCGGCAATGCAATCGCTGACCAAACCACCCGGCCGACTGCGATGCGCCACGCCACTGCTCCTGTAGAGCCGAGTTTGCTCGGCTGCAAGGATTGCTCGAAGCCGGGAGCAGCGGAGCAAGCTCCGCTCTACAAAAAGCGGGATCGCCGCGCAACGGCGGGATCGTCGCGGGAAACCGGGATCAACGTGGAGACGCGAGATCGTCCAGCAGTGCCTTGAGGAACCGTGCCGCTTCGCCGCCGGTGCAAGCGCGGTGGTCAAACGTCAACGACAGCGGCAATACGCGGTGCGATTCGAAGCCGCCCATCACGGGTGTCATCTGATGGCGCCCGCGACCCGCCGCAACAATCGCGACCGTGGGCGGCACTACCACCGGCGTTGCGTAGCGCCCGGCAAACATGCCGAAG
>JBKJND010000051.1:0-3203 GCA_046596095.1 Ahniellaceae bacterium
CCGACCTTCGAGTTGCCCGATCGACTGGTGCTTGCTCCCACGGCACACGCCGGTCTGTCCGGTCGGGACGCAGATGCGGTCCGGGCCATCGATCATCATCTGCGACAGGGTCTCGACAGCCTGCCGGATCTCATTGTCGTGGATAGCGCGAGAACGCTTCAGGCCGCTCGTCAACTTGGTTTGCGCGAGGGGCAAACAGTGGTGACAGAGGCGCTGCTCAAACTGGTTCCGGCGCGCCGTGAAATGCAGTTGCGCGTCACGCGCAATGACGAGGGACTGGCATGGCGCATCCCCGGCGATACGGCCAACGCGCCGGCATCTGCCTCGATCAATGGGAATTCCTTGATTCCCCCGATCAGCCTTGCGGACGGTGCTGGCGGCGCAGCATCAAGAGTGGCTCGGGCATCCGGATCGAAGCATCCATTCCCGGACTCGCTGTGGCCGGACGATGATGCAGCGCTGGTTGCAATGGGCCAGGGATTGCGTGCTCGATCAGTCGGTCGTCTCGACCTTGCCACCGCGGCGTTTGCGAAAGCCGTGACGGCGGATCCAGGATACGCGGCGGCGTGGCTTGAACTTGCGGAAATGGCAACGCTCGCAGGCCAGCTCGAACAGGCGAGCGCCGCAATCGAGCGCGGTCTCGCCGCGTCGCCCACGGTGTACATCGCGGAGCGACTGCGCCAGTTGCAAGTGTCCTCGACGGGCGATGCGGACGCGGCGCTCGTGGCGCTGCGCGCACGGATAAAGGGCGAGCCAGACGATCTCGATGCGCAGCGCCGACTCGGAATGCTGCTGGGCGAAGCGGGTGAGCATGCGGAGTCCATTCTCCAGTTACGCAAGCTGGTCGCGCGTGACGAGGGCGATGCGCGCGCGTGGTTCCTGCTCGGCAAGAACGCGATCCTGCACGGCGATTTGCGCGTGGCGGTCGATGAGTACCTGGTGCGTGCGTTGCTGCTGTATCGCCGCGGTGGCGATGCATTTGGACAGGCCGAGACCGTCAATGCGCTGGGCGTCGGATACGCCCGGCTCGGTCAGACCGTCGAGGCCACGCGGCAGTATCGCGATGCGCTCGAACTGCGCCGCGCGCTCGGCAACCTGCGTGGTGTGGCGTCGAGCTTGCGCAACCTCGCGCAGCTCGCGATGGTGCGCGGCGATTTCGACGAGGCACGCGGGCAACTCGACGAAGCGCGCGAACTGTTTACGGAGATTGGCGATCGCAGCGGCCTCGCCGCGGTGGATAACGAACTGGGGTTGTTGGCGGAAGAACAAGGCGACTATTCCGCAGCACTGATTGCCTATCGGCGCGCCCTGCAATCGCGCGAAGCCGCAGGGGATGCGCACGCCATCGCCGAGAGTCTCAACAACATCGGCTTTGCGCATTTTCAGCTTGGCGCTTACGACAGTGCTCAGGCTTTCTGGCGTCAGGCATTGGACGCCTTCACCAAGGCGGACGATCCGAGCGGCGTGGTGCGTGCGCAGCAGAATCTCGGTCTGCTCGCTACCGCGCGCGGCAAGTGGACGGAGGCAAAGCAATTCCTCGATACCTCGCTCGCGAGCGCCGAGCGTCAACAGATGCTGGAGGAGTCCGCGGTGAGCCGCCGCAATCTCGCCGAACTCGCGCTGTGGCGCGGCGAGCTCGCGGACGCGGCGCGCCTGGCAGGAATCGCACACGAGCAGTTTGCCGAACGCGAAGATCAGCGAGGACTCGCAGACATCGCCCTCCTGCGCGCGCGGATCGCGCTGGTTGCACGTGATACGGCGACCGCCACGCGCGCATTGCGCGAAGCAGACAAGGCATTCGCGGCAAGCAGTACCGAGCAACGCGCGCAGCAGCACCTGCTCGATGCCGAAATCGCGCTGATCCGCGGCCAACCCGACGTTGCCCGGCGCAACGCGGATGAGGCTGCGACGCTTGGCGGAAAATCGGGGGTGATGGCGATTGAACTTCAGTCCGAGGCCATGCAGCTTGCCTTGGGTGGGGGTGCTATCGATGCGCTGCTGCCGAAGTTGACGTTGCTGGGCAATGTCAACGTGCAGATGGAATCTCTGGTGCGGCTACTTCGCGCTCGGACTGCGGCGCGCGATTGGACACTTTCAGCGACTATTGGTCGCGAGTTGCTCGCGCTAGTTGCTTTGATCGGTCCGCACGCCCTCGCGGGCGACGTGCATCGACTGCGCGCGCTCGCGTTTGCGGGCTTGGGCGATGCCACGGCCGAGACCGAGGCACGCGCACTCGCGCAATCCGCGTCTGACCGACTGGTCGAACACGCGGATGCGGCGCAGCGCGCGAGCCTTGCGGCCGATCCCGCGTTGCACCCGACGGGGAATCGGTAGATGCCCGCCAGGACTTCAGCCGAAGCGGCGCAGGCGCTTGCGTCGCTGCGGGCGCAGTACCGGCAATTGCTCGAGCGACTCGAGAGCAACGCGCATCATTTCCTGCGGCTTGCTCGGTCGGTATATCGAGTGCAGGAAGACGAGAAAAGACGTCTGGCGCGCGATCTGCACGACGGCATCGGGCAAAATCTGACGGCGCTCAAGCACCAACTCGGAGTGGTGATCGCAGATTCATCGACGTTGAACTCGCACGATCGCGAGCGCATCGAACGCGCCATTGGGCTTTGCGCGACGACGCTCGACGACACGCGGCAGCTGTCGCGACTACTGCGTCCGCAGGTACTCGACGACCTGGGTCTCGAGCCGGCTTTGCGCTGGCTGACGCGCACGCTTGGCGAGAGTTCGGAGATTCCGATCGAGGTGCAGATCGAGCCGCTGCCGGCGTTACCCGCCGAACTTGAATCGGTGCTGTTCCGCATCGCGCAGGAAGCGCTCGGCAACGTGCTGCGGCACGCCAGCGCGAACCAAGCCCTGGTGCGCCTCGCGCCGAGGGATGGTTGGCTTCGGCTGGTCGTGTGGGACGACGGCATCGGCTTCGATGTCACGGCTGCGGATGCGCGATCGAGCAGCGGCGTAAGCAGCGGCTTGTCCGGCATGCGCGAGCGCGCGCGTTTGTTCGGCGGCCGCGTCGCCATAGAATCGCGCCCCGGCGATACCCGGATCATCGCGCAAATCCCCATCCCGCAGCCTGCGCCTCCCATTCGTGGCGTCCCTGAGCCTGTCGAACGGATCGAACCATGAGCGGCGCGGCCTGCCACACTGTTGCCCCGAATCGCTGGTAGCCGATTCGCAGCTCAGGGGCCTGCAGC
>JBKJND010000114.1:0-8405 GCA_046596095.1 Ahniellaceae bacterium
CTTCGAGACACTCGCGACCCAGCGCGTCGGCATCAAGCGCATCGCCGTCCGGCGCCAACGGCGCCGCGAGCGGCTCGTCACGCAGGATGCGCGCGCAGAGGCCGTGCAGCGTGTCGATATTCGCCAACTCGAACGACAGCAGTGCCGCGCGCACGCGGCGCTGCGCCTCGCGGACACCCAGTACTTGCGCACGTTCGGTGAGGTAGTCGTGCACGTCGTCGAGATCGCCTGGCGTCTGCGCTTGCAGCGCTTGTTGCGCATCGCGCAGGCGCTGGTGCAAGCGCACGCGGAGTTCCTGCGCGGCGGCGCGCGTGTACGTGGTGATGACGATCTGTTCGATGCGCAGCTCGGATTCGAGCAGCGCGCGCAGCACCAGCAGCGTGAGGGTGAAGGTCTTGCCGGTGCCGGCGCTGGCCTCGATGAGCTGGCGACCCGACAGCGGCAGCGCGCGCCAGTTGAACGGCTTTGGAGCGGTCATGAAGAAGGCGCCAGCAATGCCGTCAACGTCGAGCGCAACCACCGCGCGTCTTCGAGCAGCTGCGGCGCGAATGCGTCGTCCTCGTCGAGGAGTTCGGCGCCGCGCGCAAGCAGCGCCCATTGCGCGTAGTCGCGCTCGCCCATCTGCCGTTCATCGCCGCGCCATGCGCGCACGGATCGGTCATTGGCCGAACTCTTGTCCGTTGAAGGACCTAGCAACGCAGTCGTGGTCTTCGGTGGCAGCCACAACGGACGAATCCGCGACTGCTCGTATCGCGCGCAAATGCCGGCAACGAAACTGCGCAGTTGCTGCGGCGAAACCGATGCGGGTTCGATCCAGCCCCCGAGCGACTCGCCGTTCGCCAGCACCAGTGGCGGCCACAGCAACAGCCGCGCCGACGGCGCGTGCGTGAGCCGCAGCAACGCCCATTCGAACAGATCGGCCAGCGCGTGCCCGAGCAATTGCGCATCAGCGAATCGGACGCGTCGCAAGGCGTCCGCTGTCGGAATGTAGAAATCAATGCGGCCCGCGAGCGCAGGAGTTCCCTCAGACGCTGCAAGTGCGATATCGACCGGCAGTGCGACCGCGCCCTGCAACGCCGACACACCAATGGCGGCGAGCGGGACCAGATTCGCAGCGAGCGTTTCGCATCCATCGGCAAACGCCGCATCGGCGGCGCTGCCGATCGGCATCAGCCCCGACCGCCGCAGCGCGTCAGGCAATTGCGTCGGCAGCGCGCCGCCCTGCCAATACGCTTCGATCAAAGCCGCGTGCAATGCCTGTTGCGATGCGCGCGGCAGGTTCGCGTCGAGTGGCTCTTCGGGGGGCCCTTCCGCGAACCAGGGTTGTTCGATGCCAAGCGTCTCGCGCAGGAAACTGCGGGCCGGCTCGCGCAGCCAGCGCACGATGGGCTGCAAAGACAACGCGCCGTCCGGCGGTGACGGTGGAAGGTCGGCGTCAACAAAGCGTCGCGCGCGTTGCGCACCGCCACGCAAGGCGTTGGCGGCGGCGTGCCAGCGCGGGTCGAACTGCAGCGTTGCAAGGGTCGCGCCGCTGCCGTCGAACGCGCGCGCTCCAAACGGTTGTAGCGCGTGCTCGATCATCCACGGGCGCTGGGGAGTGGCGACGTCCGTCGCGACGTGCACGCGGCCACGCGCGCTGGCGTCGTCGAGCCATGCCATCAGCTCCGCCAGCGGCGCTGCGGGCGCCAGAGTCTCGCCGCTGTGCGCGTCCAGTCCGCGGTACGAGAGATGCAACGTCGTGCGCGCCGACATCAGCGCTTCGAGAAAAAGATAACGATCCTCTTCGCGCTGGTTACGGTCGCCGCGTTGCCACGCGCCCGGTGCCTGCATGAGATCGAGGCCCTGGCCGCGATCGATGCGCGGAAACTCGCCATCGTTGAGGCCGAGGATGCACACCATCGAGAACGGCAGCGCGCGCGCCGGCACCATGCCGCAGACGGTGATGCCGCCGCCGAGAAAAGGCTGCGCAGTGCTCGAGCTTTCGAGCTTGCCGCGCAAGGCCTCGCGCAAAGTCGCGAATGGCACCGCATCAATGCGACCGGCGTTGTGCGCTTCCTCTTCCAGCGAGGTCAGCGCCGCCCCGAAGAAGGCCAGCGCGTCGCGCGCATCGAGATCTGCGGGTGCCGGTTCGAACAGGCCCGCGAGCAACTGGCGCACGGCGTGCACCCAGCCGGTTACCGTGCGAAATCCTGCGAGCGCGTCACGCCATGTTGTCAGGCGCGCGGTCAGCTCCGCCAATACCGCCAATGCCGAGCCGCTGGAGCTGCCTGCATCCGCCAGTGGCAGCAGGTCATCGCACAACATCGGGTCTTCGCCACTGAGGTATCCCGCAGTGACGCGATCGAGTGCGAACTGCCAGGTGTGCATTGCGCCTTCGTCGCCGTCGCTACCGACGTGGGCGTGGGTCGCACCGCACCGGTCCCGCGCGTCGAGACCCCACACGACGCCCGTGTCGCGCGCCCACTGCGCGAGCGCTTCAAGCACCCGTTGATCGGAATCAAAACGTCGCGCCACCGCAGGGATCGCGAGCAGATCAAGCAGATCGTCGACACCGAAACGGACGCGATCGAGCGTCAGCAATCGATTCATGCGCGCGAACAGCGGATGTAGCGCGCCGAGCGCACGGTCGGCGCATTGATACGGCAGCCACGGCGCGAACACGGGGTCGCCGAATACCGCCGGCAACAATTGCGCGTACGCCTCGATGTCGGGCGCCATCACCACGATGTCGCGTGGTGTAAGCGCGGGTCCGTCGAGCATGCGCGCGAGGATCGCGTCGCGCAGCGCCTCGACTTCACGCAGTCGCGTGTGACAAACGTGCACGCGCAGACTGGCATCCGATTGCCCATCGACGCTGGCGTCGCCAGCGAGCGCGGCGCTCGCATTGAGCTCGCGCAGACTTTGCTGCAGCACGCCGAGCCGATCCCCGCTCGCCGGCATGCGCGCATCGAGCGGCTCGCCGAATCCGGGCGCATCGCTCACGGCTTCGAGCGCTGCCACGAGGGTCTGGCCATGACCGCCGAGCGCTGCGAGCAACGGATGCCCCGCATCGAGATGCAAGGCCTCGGCGTCGCGACTGTTGGCGATCGCGCGCTCGGTCGCGAGGTTGCCCCACTGACCGAAACTCGGGTTCGGATGAAACAAATGAATGGGTGCCTGCGCGGTCAACGCATGCAGCAATTGCAAATGATCGGGCGGCAAATGATTGAATCCGAACAGCAAGTGGGGCGATGGCGACGCAGCGGCGCGGTCGCTGCGCAGCGCTGTCAGTAACGCGGCCAGCGATTCGCCGCGATTAAGGCCGCGCACGCGCCGACGCAGCGCGCGCCACAACTGTGCCTGCCAGATCTGCTCCCGACCGGCGTCCCAGGAAGCGACACGCGCGCGCCGGTAAAGCAGGTACTGGGCGAACAGGCTCGCCATGCGATCAGCCAGACGAAAGCGCTGGCGCGCGGATTCCTCACCGGTCAGCAATGGTGCGAGCGCGGGATCGCCTTCGAACTCTTCAAGTATCGCGTCTAGCGTCCAGCGCAGGGTTTCGCGTTGCCAGCCCGCAGCCGCAGCCGCGCCAAGATGCTCGCGTTCGAGCCGATCCAGCCACTCGAACGGCAGCAGAAGTTCGAGATTGGCAACGATTCCAGCCGTGCCCCCGGTACCCTGGTGCAGCGCCAGAATTTGCCGCAGCCACCGGCCCATGCCCGCGTGCGCCACCACCACGATCTGCGGCGACAAGGGATCGTCTGGCTGCGTCGCTGCCAGCACTTCACGCAGCGCGGCGGCGAGGAACTCGAGACGACTGGCGCGATGGACGAAAAAGTCCGACAAGATTGTGGTCACGGCCCGGCATGCGCGAAGCGCGCGACGCTAGCACGCGCCCCGTCGCGTACCTTGCGACACCCCGTGCTGGTCATTCGCGCCCGGAGGGCCGGGGTGGGGTTGGGGAGAGGGTTCGATCTTGCCGCACATTTGCATCATTCCCCTACACCAACGGTGCGCCTTCGCGCGGGTAATCGAAGCCATTGACGACTCGAAGATGGCGCGGCGAGGTGCCGCTCGCCACAATTGGTCGATGACGCGCCCACCGCAACGCACGCCGCCTGCACCACCGCCATCGGCATCGCGGCCCGCGCCACCTCCTGCGCCCCCCGCATCGAGGCCATCGATACCGCCTGCGGCGCGCGCCACGCCCAAAGTCACGCCGCCTCCGCGTTCAAACCTGCACCCCCATCGTTCCACCGATTCCGCGCGTGCGCGAGCGGCCGCGCACGCGCATCGTCCACTCGCGCCGGGTCAACCGGCGTGGCTCGGGTGGCTGAGCGCTGCGCAATTCGAACGCCTGGGCGAGTATGCATTGCTCATGCGGCTCGATCGCCCAGTGGGCTGGCTGCTGTTGCTCTGGCCGACCTGGTGGGCGCTGTGGCTCGCAGCGGAGGGCATGCCGGAGTTCAAATTGTTCGCAATTTTCAGCCTCGGCGTCATCCTCACGCGCTCGGCGGGTTGCATCGTCAACGACTACGCGGACCGCTGGCTCGATCGCAACGTCGCACGCACCCGCGAACGCCCACTCGTGCGCGGCAGCGTCAGCGGGCGCGAAGCGTTGGTGTTGTTCCTGATCCTCATGGGTCTGGCCTTCCTGCTGGTGCTCGGCACCAATCGCCTGACGATCTGGCTCTCGTTGGTGGCACTCGCGCTCGCTGTCGCGTACCCGCTGATGAAGCGCGTGCTGTGGACGCCGCAACTCGTGCTCGGCCTGGCGTTCGGCATGGGCGTCCCGATGGCGTTCGCGGCGACGCTTGAAAGTATTCCGGTGCTCGCGTGGTTGTTGCTCACCGCCAACGTGCTCTGGTCGATCGCGTACGACACGTACTACGCGATGGTCGATCGCGACGAGGATATCTCGATGGGCGCGAAATCGACCGCGATCCTGTTCGGCGATACCGATCTCGTCGCCATCGCGGTCGTGCAGGCGAGCTTTCTCGGCGCGATGGCGCTGGTCGGCGATCGTGCCGGACTCGGCCTCGCCTACTGGATCGGCTGGGGCGTCGCTGCGGTCATCGCCGCGTTCTGCCACTTCATGGCCCGCACGCGCTTGCCGTCGGACTGCCTGCGCGCGTTTCGCCTCAACCACTGGGCCGGCGCTGCGCTCTGGCTAGGCATCGCCACCCACTACGCCATCACCTGAGCGACATGACCAACAATCGCCGTCGCTCTTGTTGCTGCTCCTCTTCTATGACGTAACCGCTGAAGAGCAGCCTGACATGGTCCGGCTGTACAACAGCGACGACGGGTCGTGCGCATCGCTGCGCCGTCTTGGCTTTTGTAGAGCGGTGCTATGCGCCGCTGCTCTCCTCAGTCCCCCCGTCGCGGCGCGCGCGCGACCGCGAGCACGCGCACTTCGCGGGCGCCGGCGCGCAGCAGTGACTTGGTCGCCGCGCGCATCGTTGCGCCGGTGGTGATCACGTCGTCCAGCAGTACCACCGACTGCCCACGCACCGCCGCGCTCGCGACAAACGCGCCACGCACATTGGCGCGCCGCGCGCGTGCATCGAGCTCCGATTGCGGCACAGTCTCGCGCACCCGCGCGAGCGCCTTGCGATCAACGCGCCACGGCAAACCCCGCACCAGCTCCAACGCCTGATTGCAACCACGTGTGCGCAGGCGTCTGTGCGCGAGCGGCATCGGTACGACCAGATCCGCCGCTGGCCATTCGTGCGGCAACGCCTCGCGCAACAACGACGAGAGCACACGCCCCACCGCCAGATCGCCCCCAAACTTCAGCCGCTGAATCAACTGATCCACCGGATACCGATAACGCAGCGGCGCGAACGCCGCGACATACGGCGGCGGCTTGCGCAAACACACGCCGCACGCCGCAGCGGCGATCGGTAACGGCAGCGCACACGTCGCGCATGCCGCATCGTTGCGCGGCAAATCGGCGCGACACCCGCCGCACAGATCGAGGTGTTCCATGCCGGGCGCGCCGCACAACACGCACCGCGCCGGCAACAGCCGGAACGACGAGAACCAGCTTCCGAGCACATTACCCAATGCCTGCATCGCACATTTGTAGCAGAGCGTGACTTAGGCCGGTCGACTAGACTGCCCGCCGAAATATTGGTTGGAGCAACGGATGTCGATGGCTGCAGCATTTCGGCGCCTGGTCGCTAGGGAAAGCATGTTCCTGGTGCTATGCGCGCTGGCATTCATGCCGCGGATCGGCTTGGCCCAGAACGCCGACGACGGGTTCGACCCGAATGCGAACGGCTCGGTGCGCGCTTTGCTCATCCAGCCTGACGGCAAGATTCTCGTCGGCGGCGACTTCACGACCATCAGTGGGCAATCCCGCAACCGCCTGGCCCGCCTCAATGCGGACGACAGTCTGGACACTGCGTTCAACCCCGACGTGGACGGCGAGGTTCACGCGCTTGCCTTGCAATCGGATGGCAAATTGGTGATAGGCGGGCTGTTCAACGCCATCGGAGCGGCAAGTCGCTCTGGCATTGCACGGTTGAATTCAAATGGCAGTCTCGACACCACTTTCAACGCGACCGCCAATGGAGGTGGGGGCCAAATCGACGCCGTGGTTGTGCAACCCGATGGCAAGCTGGTCATCGCGGGATTCTTCGTGTCGATCGACGGGCAACCTCGCAATGGAATCGCCCGGCTCAACGCCGACGGCAGCGTGGACCCGAGTTTCATCGTGCCCACTGACAACAGCTTCATTGCGCGAAACCTTGCGCTGGTGCTGCAGCCAGATGGAAAAGTGGTGGTGGGTGGGTCTTCCACCACGCTCGGGAATGATCGCTTCAGTCTTGCGCGGCTGAACGTCGACGGGAGCGTCGACTTGACCTTCGCTCCCAACGCGAATGGACCTGTTCGCGCGTTGGCTCTGCAGCCCGACGGCAAACTCGTGGTGGGCGGCCAATTCACCTCGGTGCGGGGCCAGCCCCGCAACCGCGTCGCCCGTCTGAACCCCGACGGCAGTCCTGACCCAAGCTTCGACCCCAACGCGTCCAACATCGTCTCCACAGTAGCCCTGCAGGCAGATGGCAAGGTGCTGGTGGGCGGGTTCTTTCAGTCCATGAGCGGACAAACTCGCAACCGCATTGCCCGTGTGCACGCCGACGGAAGTCTCGATGCTTCGTTCGCCGATCCTGAAGGTGGTGGCGAGGTTTATGCGCTCGCAGAGCAGTCCGACGGAAAACTCGCAGTCGGCGGCGGTTTTGACACGATCAGTGGGCTGCCCCGAAACAACATTGCACGGCTGTATTCCGACGGCAGCCTCGACGCCGCGTTCAATCCCAATCCAGACGGGGATGTTTTCGGATTGGCAGTCCAGCCCGATGGCAAGTTGCTCGTGGGCGGATCCTTCTTCGCAATCGGCGGGCAGACGCGCAGGGGCATCGCACGACTTCATGCGAACGGGAGTGTTGACTCTGCATTTCAGTCGAACGCAGGTGGCTTCGGCATAGGAGCCATCGCTTTGCAACCCGATGGCAAAATAGTCGTGAACTCCGCCATTGATGCCGATGGTTTCCAGCGCATCGGTCGACTGAACCCGGACGGCAGTCTTGATGACTCGTTTACTGCCACTGCGAACAGCAGTCCCGATTCGCTGGTTGTGCAACCCGATGGCAAGGTTCTAGTGAGCGGCTTTTTTTCATCGGTGAACGGAGAGAATCGCAATGGGATCGCACGGCTCAACACGGATGGAAGCCTGGACGCGTCATTCAACCCGAGCCCGGACAGCGTCGTTTTCGGAATGGCGTTGCAGCGCGACGGCAAAGTGCTCGTGGGTGGGCTGTTCAGCACGATCGGTGGGCAGAGCCGAAATCGCATCGCACGCTTGAATCCGGATGGCAGCGTTGATGCCGCGTTCGACCCGAACGCGACCATCGCCGTGTACACCTTTGCTGTGCAGCCCGACGGAAAGGTGTTGGTCGGGGGTGAGTTTTTCATGATCGGCGGCGAGATTCGCCGAAATATCGCGCGGCTCCATTCGGACGGCCGCGTCGACCGATCATTTAGCTCCCCACTGGTTGGCACCGTCAACACGATACTGTTGCAGCCGGATGGCAGGCTGATAGTCGAAGGCAATTTTTCCGTCAACGGCGCGAGCAATGCCAGCCACGTTGTGAGATTGCACGCCAACGGCAGCTTGGACGCTTCATTCAGTCCACCAGCCGATAGTCTGCCCTCCAACGACTACGTTAGCGCGATGGCCCTGCTTCCAGATGGCAAACTTGTGCTCGGCGGCAAATTCACCACGATCGGTGGCGAGACCCGGAATAACCTCGCGCGACTTAGCGAGTTTCAGCCGGCGCTGCAGTCGCTAACGCTCGCAGGCGGGGTCGTCTCATGGAAGCGTTCGGGAAGCGGGCCCGAATTGGCACTCTACCCCCAGC
>JBKJND010000260.1:0-2506 GCA_046596095.1 Ahniellaceae bacterium
GCCGAGCTGTTTGCGATCGGATACGCTCGCGACTCTTCCGTCGCAGGTCTCGACCATGGATCGCAATTCAGTCGCGCTTTCGCTCCTCCCCTCGATCATCGCGTTGACGCCGACGGCCGGCTCCGCTGACACCGACTTGCGCACTTCCGCCGTAAATGTCGCTTTTGCCTGGGCAGACAGCTTCCTTGAAGTGACCCTCGCCAAGCAGGACGAGATAAATCGTAAGCAGGACGCGTTGAACCAGTTTCTGTGACCGGCCGAAAATTTGGATGCCTGCTGCACCAATGCCATCGCGCCACCGGATCCACGACGGGAAGCGTCAGAACGGGCTAGCGTTGAGCGCTTGCGAGTTGCATGAGGCCGAGCCGCGCGCGCAGGTCGTCGAGGCGGAGGTCGGCCGCGGCGCCGGGCGATACGCGTGCGGCGAGACTCTGCTCCGGCGTGCGATCGGCCAGAGCCGCGTCAAGCGACGCTGCATCGCGATACGCATCGCGGAACGGCACGCCTTCGCGGGCGCGCTCGATGGCGACATCCGTGGCGTACAGCGCAGGCTCGATCGCGGCGCGCATGCGCTCGGTGTTCCATTCCAGCGCGCGCAGCAGGTTCGGAACCAGCGCGAGCGCGCCGAGTCCGCGCCCGAATGCACGCAGCGTGGGACCTTTGGTGAATTGCAGATCACGCTGATAGCCGGACGGCAGCGACAACAGCGATTCGATCTCGCTGCGCGCACCAGCGCATACGGCATACGACGCTCGCAGCAGTTCAATCAGATCCGGGTTGCGCTTGTTCGGCATGATCGAGGAACCGGTCGCGTACTGTGGCGGCAGCTTGATGAAGCCGAATTCACTGGTAGCAAACAGGCTCAAGTCCCACGCGAGCCGGCGCAGATCGAGCAGAGCTTGACCCAGCACCGCCAACGCGTGCAGCTCGAACTTGCCGCGCGAGAGCTGGGCGTAGGCCGGATTGATCTGCAGGCGATCGAAGCCGAGTGTGTCCGCGACCTGCTCGCGCGCGAGCGGCAGGTTTACGCCGAAGCCCGCGGCGCTTCCAAGCGGTGACGAATCGATCCAGCGCAGTGCGTCTTCGGCGAGCGTCGCGTTGTCAAGGAATGCCTCGACCCAGCCGGCCCACCAGAGGCCCGCGCTCGACACCACCGCGCGCTGCAGATGCGTGTAGCCAGGCATGGGCAGCGTCTCGTCGCGCTCGGCGCGTGCGAGCGCGGCGCTCGCGATCCCGAGGCACGCTTCGCGCAATGTGCCGAGCCGCGCCTTGAGCCACAAACGCATCGCGACCAATACTTGATCGTTGCGGCTGCGCCCGGTGTGGATCTTGCGGCCGGCTTCGCCCAGACGTTGCGTAAGCCAGTGTTCGATGGCCGAGTGACCGTCCTCGAAGCGCGCGTCCAGCACGAAACGTCCGTCGCGCAGCGCTAGCGATAGCGCATCCAGTTCACGCGCGATATGGCGGGCCTCGCCGGTCGAGAGAATGCCGATGGTCGCGAGCCCGTCGGCGTGCGCGCGGCTCGCCACAATGTCGAACTCGATTAGTTCGCGATCGAGCAGCACGTCGTCCCCGGCCAGAAACTTCTGGATGGACTCGTCGATCTCGGTATCGTCCTTTTGCCACAGCGGCGCGGTCATGCGGGAATTCCTGTGGGTATTCCGGTCATTTCTGGCAACGCGAACGCCAGATTGAGATTCTGCAGTGCCTGCGTTGCCGCGCCCTTGAGAAGATTGTCGAGGGTCGCGACCACGACGGCACGCCGACCCTCGGGCGACACGGTGAAACCACCGAGCTCCGCATGATGCACTCCCGCGATGCGACTGACCCACGGCGTGTCGTCGACGACGCGTACCAGGGACTCACCCGCATAGAATCGCGCGTACGTATCGCGCAGTTGATCGAGCGCCATTGGCTCGCGCAGATGCACGTTGGCGGTGATCGTGAGCCCACGGAAATGCGGCGCGACGTGCGGCAGGAACTCGACCGGATGCGCGAGGTGCCGCGTGACCTCGCGCTCGTGCACGTGGCCGATCAGGGCGTATGGCATCAGGTTGCCCTGAAGTTGCGCAGGATCATTGCGCGGCGATGGCGACGTCCCTGCCCCGCTGTAACCGGATACACCGAAGCATTGGGCAGGGCCGGCCATGAGACGCAGCATTGGCGCAAGCGCAAGTTGCATGGCGGTCGCATAACAACCCGGATTGCTGATGCGGCGCTGTCCGCGATACGCGCTGCGCGTGAGTTCCGGCAATCCGTAATGCCACTCGTCATCGAAACGATAGTCGGCGCTCAGGTCGACGATCACCGTCTGCGGTCGGCAGGCATCGATTGCGGCCACAAACGGTGCTGCCTTGTCGTTGGGCATCGCCAGCACGATCGCATCGACGCCCGCAGCTGAGGCTTGCGCTGGATCGAGCGCGCTGTAACGCAAGTCCGATTCCACGCCCGCCACCGCAACACGCTGCCCATCGAGTTCGCGCGACGACACGAACGCCAGCGAAAA
>JBKJND010000374.1:0-2764 GCA_046596095.1 Ahniellaceae bacterium
GTCGCCTGTTTCGAGTTGCAAGGTCGTGTGTTCAATTTCGAAGGTTTCGTCGAGCATGTGATTCAGGCGATGGCGCAGCGCTGCGCCGTCCTCGCCGTTGGCGACAACGATGTGCGCAGTGAGTGCGCGCTTGCTCGATCCCAGAGCCCACAAATGCAGATCATGCAGGCCGACGACGCCAGCTTGCGCCAGCAACGCGGCGCGGACTTCGTCGACTTTCACGCCCTTGGGCACACCCATCATGAGCACGTTGCCGGCTTCGCGCAGCAGCGTCCACGTGCGCGGCAGCACCCACAGGCCGATCAGCACCGCGAGGATCGGATCGACGATGCGCCAGCCAGTGAACTTGATGACAAGCGCACCGGCGATGACGCCGATCGAGCCCAGCATGTCGGCCCAGGCTTCGAGATAGGCGCCTCTGACGTTGAGACTTTCGCCGCTGCCGACCTTGAGCAGACGCATCGCGATCAGATTGATCACGAGTCCCGCCGATGCGATCACCAGCATGCCGGTCGATGCGACTTCGGGAGGATTCCGGAATCGGCCCACGGCTGCCCACAAGATGTAGCCCGCAACGACAAACAGCAACATCCCGTTCGCCATCGCGCCCATCGCTTCCGTGCGCACGTAGCCAAACGTGCGCTCCGAATCCGGCGGGCGCCGACTGAGGCGCACGGCGATCAGCGCGATCACCAGCGCCAACGTGTCGGTGCCCATGTGCGCCGCATCCGACAGCAACGCCAGACTGTTGGTGACGTAGGCGCCTATGACTTCCACGATCAGGAACGCGCTGGTGAGGCCCAGCGCCCACCACAGCGGCTTTTCGTGGTGGATGTTCGTCATGCCGTGATCGTGTTCCGCGCCCAACTGGTGCCTCCGCTGCGTTGATACGGGAAGAAATTGAATCTGAGTTGGCGAAAGATACTGCGCCGCCGTGGGAAACTTTGAACTGGCTGCAGCCGGAGTCTGAAGGAGTGACGACGATGTCCGCGGATCAAGCGCATTGGGATGACGTGTATGGGCGGAGGGATGCGCGAGCCGTGAGCTGGTATCGGGCTCACCTGGACGTGTCGTTTGAGCTCCTGCGCGAGGCGGGGCTGGATGCGGGCAGTCGGGTCATCGATGTCGGCGGCGGCGCATCTTCGCTGGTCGACGATCTTCTTGAGTTCGGCACGACCGCCATCACTGTGCTCGATCTGGCAGCGGAGTCGCTACGCGTGGCGCAGCAAAGACTCGGCAACAGGGCAGGGCAGGTCCGGTGGCGGGCGGAGAACGTGCTCGACGCAAAGTTCGGGGAAGCCGAGTTCGACCTGTGGCACGACCGCGCAGTCCTGCACTTCCTCACCGCGTCGACCGACGCACAGCGCTACGCGCAACAAGCCGCACTTGCAGTTCGTGTGGGTGGGCATGCAGTGATCGGCGGATTTGCGCCGAATGGACCGGAACGGTGCAGCGGATTGGTCGTTGCGCGACGATCGCCTGAACAAATCGCAAGTCTCATGGCGCCGGGGTTCCAACTCATAAGCCATCGACACGAGCAGCATCAAACACCTGCCGGCGCCCTCCAATCCTTCAATTACGCGTTGCTGCACCGGCAGTGACCCGTCGTTGCATAACAGTCGACTTAGGGTTTCTCTGGGAGCATGCCGCCAGGCGCGGGCCCGTGTCAGGAACTACGGAGTCGATGTCATGAACAGCCTGCCGATGCTGGTGGCGTGCCCGCAATGCGGCACGATGAATCGCCTTGGCCATGATCGCCTCGGGCAGGCACCCATTTGCGGCAAATGCCACGGCGCACTTTTTCTCGGCAAACCCATCGACTTGTCAACCGCGAATTTCGACAGGCATGCGACAAGAAGTGACTTGCCGCTCGTGGTTGATTTCTGGGCTCCTTGGTGCGGACCCTGTCTGTCCATGGCTCCGCAGTTCGAAGCGGCAGCGAAATCACTCGAACCGAAAGTCCGGCTTGCAAAGGTCGACACGGAAGCCGAGCCCGCGCCTGGCTCGCGCTTCAAAATCCGCAGCATCCCCACGCTGGTGATGTTCAGAGGCGGTCGCGAGATTGCGCGTCAGTCGGGCGCAATGGGAAGCTCGCAGATCGTCGCCTGGGTTCGTGCAAATCTTGCGTCGTAGCGGGCTCGCATGCGCCGCGCTGAGCTGCGCGGCAATTTCGATTGGGTCGGTCGGCGAAACGCTCCGCCGACCGGACCCTGAAGCCCTTCAGCCCTCGAACCCATCGGCAAAGATGAGGTCGTCCAGCACCGCCTCCGAGAACTTTGTCACGAAGCCATCCCGGATGCCCGCGAAAGTCGGCTGGAACGGATTCATCGTCGGAAAGTTCAAGGATTCGGTGAAGCCGCCGACGTAGGCGCGGCCCGTCGCGTCGACACCAATGCCAAGGCTCTGGTCATCG
The DNA here is from genome assembly GCA_046596095.1 of Ahniellaceae bacterium. Classification (GTDB taxonomy): domain Bacteria; phylum Pseudomonadota; class Gammaproteobacteria; order Xanthomonadales; family Ahniellaceae; genus JBBQNY01. The sequence goes on from JBKJND010000374.1 coordinate 2,414, forward strand.
CCCGTGCCGCCGAGATACGTCGAGTAGATCATCGAACTGCCCGTGACGCCGAGCTTCGTCACGAACGCATCGGAGACGCCACCGAAGACCGACTGGGAAGGAGAGACCGACGGGAAGTTCGCAGAACGCGTACTGCCGGTCACGAAGGCATTGCGCCCCGCGTCGATCGCGATGCCTTGTCCCAGGTCTTCGCCCGCGCCACCGATATAGGTCGAGTAGACGAGTGCGTCACCCGATGGCGAGATTTTCGTGGCGAAGGCATCGGTGTTGCCACCGTAGATGCCCTGCACGGGCGTCAACGTCGGGAAGTTCGTGGAGGCGGTGCGACCCGCGACGTACGCGTTGCCCGGC
>JBKJND010000346.1:0-5487 GCA_046596095.1 Ahniellaceae bacterium
GTGCACCAGTCGGCCGAGCAAGCTCGGCTCTACAAGGTCAAAAGCGTTGCAAACTGCAAGTGCTGGAGAGCAGAGGCTGCTCCGCTGATCCAGGGTTTCCTAGGCGCCGAAGTCGCGCAGCACGCCGATGCTGAACTCGAGCGTGGCGGCGCCCGCGAGCAATTCGCCGGCAACATTCTGCTGGCCGCTACCCGCTGCCCACTGCTCCGGAATGTGCGAACCGGCGCGTTGCGAAACACGAGCAGTGAACGCGTCGAGCGCGGCCACGGCCTCGCCAAACTGCGACTGCGCTACCGCCGATTCCGCACTGGCAAGTTGCGCCGTCAACGGCGCGCGCTCTGCGAGCGGCAACAGCGCGAGCTGACCGCGAAGCCAGGAAAACTTCTCGGCGATTACGGTTGTCGACGGACGCAAATCCGCGAGTACCAGGAATTGCGAAAAACCGCCCGTAGTACCGCGAGTACGCACGCTGCCGGGAGCAACTTCATTGGTGATGTCCCGGAACGCGCCGCCCACAGGCGCTTTGAAAAGACGGAAAGGCGATCCAGCCGTGTAAGTCAGGGAATGCGTGTGAACCTCCACGTTCACCAGCCGCCGGAAGTTGAGACCGCCCGCCGGCGGTTCAATCGTGATCGACAGGGGCAAGCCGCTGGCCACACCAGCGCCCGCCGGCAATCGCGCCAAAAGCGTGAGCGCATCGACCTGCACGAGTTCGGCGGTGATGCCAAGGTTGGCGGCACTGAGCGCACTCGCGTCGTCGAAGTTGAGCGTCAGATCCGCGAGCGGATGCGCGGCGTCTCCGATCGACACCGTGGCAACGTTGCCCGAGACCTCGACGTGCACTGCGACGGGTTGCGCCGCAACCGACGCTGCCATCGACAACATGCATAGAAGGAGCGAAGTTCCAATCAGATTGCGTGACCGCATTGATGACCCTTCATGTGGTGGGGGAGCGCGCGCGTTTTAACCCGGAACATCGCACTGCACTGCGCGATCCGACGCGCGCACGGTGCGGGAGTGAAAATGAGCCAGCACCAATGAATCCTCACTGAAATGGCTGAACGGCTGGTAACAGGAATGCTACCCCAAGTCGGTCCGGTCGTCCTCTAGGGACTTTTCCCCACACCTTGTAGGGAAAGCGCCGCATGGTTTGAGTCCTTGAGCGAGACGACAGTGGCTGCATGCCGGCAGTCCCGGCTTCCCGGCCATCGAACAGGAACTCGCCATGTCCCGCACCTCACGCCGCACCCTCGTCAAGGCCCTGCCCCGCGTTGCCCTCGCTGCTGCCATCGCGATGGCCTGCGGCAATGTTCTCGCCGACGCCCAGCTCGACCCGCACTTGGTGACGCGGATGGCCTCTGCCAACACCGGCAGCGAACTGCAGATCGTAGTGAGTTACCGGCAATCGACTCCAGTGAGCGCGGATCAGATCGCAAACCTGCGCTGGTTGGGGATCGAGAAGGGTGTGGTCATGCGCACCCTGCCGATCGCCGGCGCGCTCGCGACTCCAGACGAGATCCGCGCGCTGGCCCAGCGCGACGATGTAGCCTCGATCTACTTCAACGCGCCGCTACGCTACTTCAACAAGGAACAGCGCGAGATGTCGGGCGCCGCGCGCGCCGTCAACAACCCCGCCGATTACGGTCGCGCGATTCCTTACAGCGGGGCCGGCATTGGCGTGGTCGTCAACGACTCGGGAATCGATGCAACTCATATGGATCTGCAGTACGGCACGCACGTGGTGCAGAACGTGCAGGGTCTGACCAATCTGGCGGCGCAGGACTCCATGCTTCCGATTACCTATCTCGAAGGCCAGCAGAATACCGACCTCGGATCGGGCCACGGCACCCACGTCGCCGGCACCATCGGCGGCACCGGCGCGCGTTCCAACGGGCTTTACCGCGGCGTCGCGCCCGGCGCAAGTCTGGTCGGCTACGGCTCGGGACCGGTGCTCCTGATCCTCGACGCGGTCGGTGGCCTCGACTACGCCGCGACCAACCAGTTCAGCTTCCGCGATCCGATTCGCGTAACCAGCAACTCCTGGGGGAGTTCGGGCGATTTCGACCCGCTCGACCCGGTCAGCATTTCGACCTACGAGCTGTACAAGCGCGGCATCGTGAGCGTGTTCGCTGCGGGCAACGACGGTCCTGGTGAGGACACCCACAATCCCTACGCGCAGGCCCCCTGGGTGATCTCGGTGGGAGCGGGTGAGAAGGACGGCGTTCTCACCGGTTTCTCCTCACGCGGCAAGCGCGGCGAGTCGGGCAATTTCACGATGCCCGACGGTCAACAGTGGACTTACTTCAACGAGCCCACGGTGGTCGCGACTGGCGTCGACATTATTTCCACTCGCGCGACCACCAGTGGCTTGGGATTGCTGGCCACAGAACAAGACATCGCTGCGCTGGCTCCGGCACACGTGCCGTTCTACAGCCACATGAGCGGCACCTCGATGGCGACTCCGCACGTCGCGGGCATCATCGCGCTGGTCCTCGAGGCCAATCCGAATCTGACGCCCGCACAGCTGCGTCGCCTCCTCAAGCGCACTGCGACGAATATGAGCGGTCGCCTCGCATGGGAAGCCGGCGCGGGCCATGTCAATGCCTATACCGCAGTCGCGGAGGCGGCAGGCATGCGCAGCGATTTCGGTGCCACGGTTAATCCGCTGCGCACTTTCAACGCCAACGCGTTGCTGGCACCGGGCGCCGCGCCGATTCCGTTTTCGATCTTCTTCACTCCGGTGGGCACAGTCCCGAACCAGTCGTTCACGGTGGGCCCGGAAGTCGCATGGGTTGCGGCCAGCGCCACGGTTGATGCCAACACCATTGCTGTCGTGCTGACCGACCCTGATGGTATTCGTTACGGCTCTTCGATCGCGTTGCCAGTTCTGGGCAGCACCATCTCTACCGGGGCTCCGGCCAAGGTCGGCACATGGACCGTCACCGTACGCGGCATCGGCAGCGTATCGGGCGTGGCAGTCGATCCGCTTCGGGTGACCAATGGCGTCGCGGCGCCGGGCATCATCGAAGGCGAGGTCAGTTTCCTCAACAGCGGCGGATACACCGGCATGACCGACGTTGCTGTCCACCCCGCAAGGCAGGCGATCGAATTCGCCGTCGCCAACCGGCTGGTCGACGGCAACTCCGACCGCCGATTCCGCCCCGATGCGCTGATCAAGCGGAGCGAGTTGGCCGATTATCTGGTGATGGGCAGCAGTGTGCGGCAGCAGCTGCCGCTCAACCGCGTACCCAGCTTCACCGATGTCAGCGTCGGGAGCACGGTCTATCCGTTCGCCGAATCCGCAGTCGCCCGCGGCGGTGCACTGCGGGATCGCAGTCAGTCGCAAGCCGGTGTGATGGGCCTGGTGAACGGCGCGTTCCGCCCGAACGACAACGTCAGCCGGCTAGGCCTGGCCTACTCGCTGGTGCAGAGCCTCGCACTGCAGCAGCAAGCATTGGCATTCACTGGTGACGTCACCGCGTTCTACGACGGACGTCGCGTCCCGGTGGCCGACGCCGCGTCGATTCCCCCGGCATTGCGCGGTTACGTACAACTGGCGCTGGACCATGGGCTCATCAACGCGCGCTTCGCGATCCAGCAAGGGCCGTACGACCTGCAGCCCACCATCCAGGCGTACTTCGATCCGAACAACGGCGTAACCCGCGCGGCATATGCCGTCGCCGCTGGCCGCTACATGACGCATTACCAGAGCGCGGAAGACTGACCGCTGGCGTTCCTGGTGCTGTCCCCTGCGGCCCGGATCACCCCGGGCCGCTTTTATTTGGGACTTGAGCTCAAGTAGATCGACTAGCGCAGGATTTCGACCGGGCCACCACGCTCCACGGCGCGAACGTACGCAGGGCGCTTGCGAATAACCTCGACCCAGCGCGCGATGTTCGACCAGCGCTCCCCATCGCCGCGCACCAGTGCAGCTTCGAGCGGAAAGCTCATCTGGATATCGGCCGCACTGAAAGTGTCGCCGGCCAACCACTTCGATTTCGCAAGTTCCGCGTCAACAAAGTCGAAGTGGGTCTTGAGCTGCGGACCGACAAAACCTTGCATGACCTTGTCGGCGATACCGCGCGCGATCGGCTTGGCGAAAAACGGCATCGGCGCCGTGCGGATTCGACTCAGCACCAGACTCAGCAACAGCGGTGGCATGGCCGAGCCTTCTGCGTAGTGCATCCAGTAGCGATAGCGCCGATGCGCGTCGGTTCCGGGCTCAGGCGAAAACGCGCGCCTGGGATCGTGACGCTCGATCAGATACTCAAGGATCGCGCCCGATTCCGCGACGGTAACCGCGCCGTCCACCACCACCGGAGCCTTTCCAAGAGGATGGATTGCGCGCAATTCGGGCGGCGCCAGCATCGTTTCCGGATTGCGTGCGTAGCGCACCATCTCGTACGGCACTTCGAGTTCTTCGAGCAACCACAACACTCGATGCGAGCGCGAATGTTCAAGATGGTGGACCGTAATCATTCGAAATGTTCCTCGGGTTATGTCGTCATCCTCGCATCGCCACCGCGAGTCGTTGAAATCAGTATTGCTGATAGGCCAGCAGCGACACGCCCACGTAGTGAACAACGAACGCCGCAATCGTCAGCAAGTGGAACACCTCGTGGAAACCAAACCAGGTGGGCCATGGGTCGGGGCGCTTGAAGCCGTAGACGAGCGCGCCGAGCGTGTAGAGCCCGCCCCCGGTCAGCAGTAGCGCCACGACAGCGGTGCCGCCGACCTTGTAGAAATCGTCTATCCAGAACATCGCCGCCCAGCCTAGCGCGACGTAGATCGGCACGTAGATCCAGCGCGGCGCTCCAATCCAGAACACGCGCAGCAGCGCGCCGAAGACGGCGCCGCCCCACACAAGCGACAGCAGCATCCACGCGTTGCGGGTGTCGAGCAGGAGCAAGGCGAAGGGTGTGTAGGAACCGGCAATCAGCACAAAAATGTTGGCGTGATCGAGCCGCCGCCAGCGCGCCTTGGCGGCGTCGGACCAATTGCCGGCGTGATAGAAAGCGCTCGTCCCGAACAGCATCAGCGCGCTGACCATGAAAACCGCCACGCCGGCGCGCACTTTGATGGAATCGGCGACCACAAGAATCACCAGGAAGCCAACGAACGCGAGCGGCCACGCAGCAGCATGCAACCAGCCGCGCAGTTTGGGTTTCAGCTGATCGCCCTTGCCCATCGGGCGATCACTGGATTCTCGCGAAATCCGTACCGATTCCTGACCTTTCATGCGACTAGCGTAACTGCTGCGCATGGAGCCAACCGACTAACCGCACAAGGATGCACGCAGAAGCATTACGCCGAGACGGCTGCTTACGTTGATCTTCGTCAGGATTTTTTTCAGGTGAGCTGACGCTCCGAAGAATTGGCAGCAGCAAAACGCTGAAGCAACTTACTGCCAACCGCGCCTCAATCGCGCTTCGGGACCGAGCCCATGTAGTCGCGTTTGCCGAGCGGCACGCCCGCCTGCCGCAACAG
>JBKJND010000378.1:0-2888 GCA_046596095.1 Ahniellaceae bacterium
GATCCGAGACCGACTCGGCCAGCGCTCGCGACAGCTGCTGCAGGTTGGAGAAACGATCGAGCTCCAGCGGATCGAAGACGCCTTGATCGTCTTCGGTTTCGCGCTGGAAACGCGCAATGATCTGCGCTTCGGTTTCAATGTCGAGTTTGCGCAGCTGCTCGCGCGTACGTTCGACGGTTTGTTCAAGCTCGACGACGTTGATGCGGAATGCACCCAACTGTTGCTCAAGTCGCGAACGGTAAATCGACACTTCACCGGCGTAGTTGACCAGCGAGTCAAGCAGATCCGCGCGGACGCGGATGAGCTCCTGCGATTGCCGCTGTGAGGCCTCGTCGGTGGCGATGACTTGCGCAGGCAGACGGTAGTCGTCCAGTCGCACGACATTGGCGATGGGAGCTGGCGCCTCTGGCTCCAGCTCTGGCTCTGGCTCTGGCTCGACCTCGATCGCAGACTCGGGTACGCGGGTTTCGCTCGGCGCTTCCGCCAACGCGTCTTCGTGAGCCGCCACCATGTCGAGTTCGGCTGCTGCGGCCATCTCGTCGAAGTCGACCGACGGCGCGGGTTCGAAGTCCGTGCGGGCCAGCTCCAGCCGATCCGCGACAGAATCGCTGGCATCGGGTTCTTCGAACGCAATGGCAATGGGTGCTTCGGCAAATCCGTCGTCGAATGCGAACGGCATGGCTTCGCTTGCGGCGTCGGCTGCCAGTGCGTCGCCAGGCTCCCATTCCTCTTCGGGGACGGATGCAACCGCTTGGGGCTCCGGCCACAACGCGACATCTTCTTCCAGCGCGAGGCGATCGTGAGCGGTCTCGGCGTCGGCGATTTCGATCGCTGGCTGCGGCGCTTCCGCGATTGGTTCGGCGACAGCGGGGGCGGTCGGCTGCGTCAAGGGCATCGGCACGCCCGCAGCGCTGGCCTCGAGCATCGCAATCAAGCGCGCGGGATATGCCAGGTCGCGACCCGCGCCCACACGGCTGACCATGCGATGCAGGCGATCAAAACCGCGTTGCACCAGCTCGATCGCGCCAGAAGTACGGCCATGCGGTGAATCGATCAACGTCTCCAGCGCGTGGCTGACGTCACCGATGCCATTGAGTCCCACCGCGCGCGCATTGCCCTTGATGGTGTGCAGGTGGCGCTGAATCGTGGAGATGGCGGGCGCCGAATGCGCGTTGTCGCGCAACTGCGCGAGCGCCGGATCGACCTCATCCAGAATCTCGCGACCTTCCTCCACAAAAATCTCAAGAAGATCCGCATCGAGATCGGGCAACACCAGCGGCCGGTCAGGATCGACCTCGTCTTGCCACTCCCCGTCGGTTCCGGCGGCCATCGGTAGCGGCTCCTTGAATTCGGTTACAACAGCACTGTCGATGACGGCCTCTGCGGCGACTCCAACGATCCGGTCGGCGGCACTCTGCTCGCGCTTGCTCTGACGCGCGCTCTTGTGCTTTTGCCGGCGGTGTTCTGCCGCCGAGACGGGCTCGGCTTCGGTGGGGGGCCGCTGGTCTGCGGCCATCGACGGCTCCAAGCCCGGTGCCGCGTCGTCCAACTCGATTGTTGCATCGGCATGCGCTTCGAGAACTGCGCCTTCGGTGGCTTCCGGCATGCCAGGCGTCGCGTCATCGCCATCCATGCGAGACGGTTGCGGTGTTGAGTCGGGAGCAACATCCCAAGCCGACAGCGAGGACTCGTCGAACGCCTCGACCGCGGGCTGCTCCGTAAAATCATGCATCGCGAAGGTGTCGTCGAACTCAGGCATCTCTGCGACGCGTTCGACGGCGGATGAATCCTCATCGCCCACGACTTCCGCAAAGGAGTGCTCGCCCAGCGCCGCCAACTCATCGCGCTGCCGCGAATCGAGCTCCGTGTCGGCGTGTTCGACGACTTGCGGCTCGATGTAGGAGGGCTGCGGCAGATCCCAGTCGGTTGCCGGCACATCGCCCAGCAATTCCGCCGCGAACGAATCGCGTTGCGGGCTGTCTTCGCCCAGTTCGACGGATTCGTCCAGCATCTCCGGCGCTGCGGCGTCCAGCGCGCTGACGCTTTCACGCGCCTCGTCCTCGAACGGAATGGACGCAGATGCCGCGCTTGCAAGCTCGACTTCTTCTTCAACCGCAGCGAAGGCAGGTGCTTCGATCGCACCCTCGTCTTCTTCCTCGTCGGTGCCGACCCACGCCGGTATCAACCGCGAAGACAACTCCGGCAATTCGTCGCGCAGATCCGCCAGTCGTTGATTCAGGTCCCCTGCCGGCGGCACCGATGCGCCCGGCCGATCGAGCAGGGCCAGTGTGGCTCCGACCACGCCGGACACGTCGGCCATGGCCTCGAGCCCCTCGGCGCTTGGCGTGCGACTCGCGGTTACAAGGCGCTTGAGGTACCCCTCGAGCATACCCACGACTTCTGCGACAACCGGCACTTCGACCATGCCGAGCGCGCCGTGCAGGGTGTGCACCGCGCGCAACAGATCCGCGGTCGGCACCATGCGATTGCCACTGTTGCGCGCCTCCTCGATCCAGCCCTCGAGCGCGCTCAGATAGCCACCCGCTTCACTGCGCAAGACCTCGAGCAGCATCGGCTCGATTTCGGGCATGCGTTCGCCGGCCTCTGCCTCAATTTCGATCTCGGCTTCCGCTTGCTCGATGCCGGCGGCCAGCACCTCCGCCTGTTCCATCGCCGCCTGCTCATCGATGCCGGTAGTCGCGGTCCCGATTTCCTCCGGCATCGCGGGTTCTACCGCCGGTGGCGCCGGCAAGGCCACGCGCACACTGCGCGTGCGCAGGACTCGGCGAGTCGTCTCGATGGAAGCCGCTTCGCCAGCAACCAGACGGTCGGCGGCCTGCATCACCAGCATGGGCAACGCAGTGGCCGAGCCCATGCCGCGCAATTCC
>JBKJND010000437.1:0-5034 GCA_046596095.1 Ahniellaceae bacterium
CTGACCCTGCGCGTCGTGTCCACCGGCCAGGTATCCAACACGGCTTCGATCACCGCATCCACGCCCGCCGATCCGAACACGTCGAACAACTCCACCACCGCGACGATCGGCACCGCCATAGCGAATCGGCCACCCGTGACGAGCACCTGCAGTGCCACGTCGGTGAATGGCCAACCGGTCACGTTCGACTTGCTGCCTTGCGCGAGCGATCCGGAGGGCGGGCCGCTGACGTTCACCGCCGGCGCGCAGCCGCCGCCGACACAGGGCAGCTTCACTGTGTCCGGCAACTTCGCAACGTTCACGCCTGCCGCCGGATTCGTGGGCACTGTGCAACTGCCCATCGAAGTTCGCGACAACGCGAGCAATGTCACCAACCTCGTGGCCAACGTCACCGTGACAGGTAACGCGGTCAACCAGCCGCCGGTCGCCACCAATGGCAGCGCGGCCGCGACCGGTGTCACACCAGTGACGGTCAACCTGGCGACGCTCGCCACAGACCCCGAGAACGACGCGCTGATTTTTGCCATCGCGACGCCACCGTCGTCTTCGCAGGGCACGGCAACGCTGACGGGCAGCCTGCTCACTTTCACGCCAACCCGCGGCTTCCAGGGGAGTGCGGTGATCGGTCTGACGGTCCGCGACCCGACACATCCTGCAGTCGCATTCAGCGTCACGGTGACCGTTTCCAACAATCCGGGCAACCGTGCGCCAGTCGGAATCAACGGCACGGCAACCTCTAGCGGCGGAGCCGAAGTGGCCATCAGCCTGGCGCCACTGTTCACCGACGCGGATGGCGATGCACTCACCTTCACGATCGCCACGCCACCCGCCAACGGTTCGGCGCGCATCGTGGGACAAACCGCGTTCTATTTGCCCAGCGCGAACTTCGAAGGGCTGGCTCAGTTCGTGGTTCGCGCGACGGACCCGTCGGGGCTTTCTGCAACGAGCACCATCACCGTCACTGTTGACGCGAACCTCGATCCGGAGGAAACCGAAGGCGTGATCGACGACGCGCTGGGTACCCTGCCGGACGGCGGCAGCGAAGTTGCGCAAGGCGCGGTGACTGCGGTGGCCAATGCCTGTGGCGAAGCGGATTCCGGCAGCGATGCACTCGCGACCTGCCAGGCGCTGGTCGATGCGGCCGAGGACAACGACGGCGCGGCCGTCGAGGAAGCGCTTGAGAACCTCGCGGCCGAGGAAGTCTCCGCGATGAGCAATGTCGCCTCCGCGAGCGTGACCCAGCAGAAGGCAAACGTCGGGGCACGCATGGCTTCCGTGCGGGGCGGCTCGAGTGGACTTGACGTGGCAGGACTGTCGATCTTCACCGGGAGCGGTGCCTTGTCGCTGGGCATGTTCGGGCAGAACCTCAATGCCGCGCAGGACGACAGCGCGGCGGGCGGCGTTGGCGATCTGCGGCCGAGTCCATGGGGCGTCTTCGTCAACGGCAGCATCGGCGGCGGCAGCCGCGATTCGATGGCTGCGGAATCCGGCTTCGAATTCGACAACTACGGCTTGACCGCCGGCGTCGACTATCGCCTCAACGACAGCGCATTCGTCGGGCTCGCGCTCGGTTACAGCGCTTCTGCGGTGGACCTCGATCAGGGCGCCGGCGAACTCGACACCGATGGATTCGGGCTCACGGCGTACTACTCCTGGTACGGCACCACCGGCTGGTACGCGGACGGTTCGCTCGGATACTTCCGCAATCAGTACGACCAGTCGCGGGTCATCGACTTGACGGCCATCGGTCTTACACGCGACGTGGCCTTGTCGGACACGGATGCAAGCCAGTTCGTCGCGACGCTTGGCATTGGCTACGAGTTCTCGCGCAATGGCTGGTTGATGACGCCGGAGTTCCGCGTCGAGTATGCGGGCACCGACATCGATGCCTTCACCGAGACCGGCGACAACGACAGCGGATTCCTGCTGGCCTTCCCGGAGCAGAGTTTCCAGTCACTGCAATATTCAGGCGCATTGCAGGTGGCGCGCGCGATCAGTACCGCCAGCGGCATCATGCAGCCGTTCGTTCGACTGGACTGGTACTACGAGAGCGACAACGACGGCTTCACGCTGATTCCGCGTTTGCAGAGCGATCCGACGCAGCCGTGCGCCGCCATTGTCATCGACGATCCCGATCGCAACTTCGGCAGCCTGTCGGGCGGCGTGTCGTGGGTGCGGCCGGGGGGCACGCAGTTCTATCTCTCGATCTTCCGCACGTTTGCGTACGACGACCTAGAACAGTGGGTGCTGCGCGGCGGGCTGCGCTGGGAGTTTTGAGCCTTCACTTTGAACGGCCAGGGATGGCCGGCTCCGGGGACCCCGAATGGGGGAAGGGAAAAGCGGCACGAAGGCAGCGCGAACACGCGTCAGTGCTGGCTTTTCGGCAAGCTCAGCAGTTACATTGCGCGGCTGCGCGCCCGTAGCTCAGCTGGATAGAGTAGTGGCTTCCGAAGCCATTGGTCGGGGGTTCGAATCCCTCCGGGCGCGCCAATTTTCGTCAATCAAGTCAACTCACTGAACCGTACGATTGATGGTACGCTCTTTCGCACCGTTACAGTTACGAAGTACAACATGGCTTCGATCAGCGCAAACGAGCTCAAGACCCAGGGCGTGTCCGCGATCGCCGATGCGTTGGCAGACGCGCCCGAGGCGATGGTGTCGGTACGGGGCAAGGATCGCTTCGTGGTGATGAACATCGAGTACTACCGCTACCTGCGCGAGTGCGAGCTGGCCGCGGCACTGGCTGAAAGTCAGGCCGACGTCGCGGCTGGCCGCTTCGTCAAGGAATCGGTGGATGCGCACATGAAGCGTCTGGCCAAACTGCCGTGAGCTACACACTGGTCTTCACCGACCAGTACAACCGGCGCGCCGCTCGATTCCTGAAACGCCACCCTGAGTTGCGCGAGCAGTACCGCAAGACACTCATGCTGCTGATAGCCAATCCACATCACCCATCGTTGAGGCTGCACGCGCTGACCGGGAAGTTGAGCGGACTGCATTCGGTCTCGATCAATCTGTCCTACCGCATCACGCTGGAGTTGTTGATCCGCGACCGGCAGATTGTGCCGATCAACGTGGGCGACCACGCCGCGGTGTACTGAGATCGCAACGAACGAAGCCGCTGCTCTTGGTTATTTACCTCCGTCCCCTTTTTAAGTCCACTCTTGCTCGAAACCCGATGTCGCCGGCCCGACGGAAGGCTGTCCTCACCTTGCCGCATTGTTTTGACGGCACGTCGAGGGCCTCGAAGACCTCGCGCCAGTTGCCGACTGCGGCGACCACTTCGGCAATGGCGTTAGCCCGCTGCCCGCGTGGACTGACGATGGTTGCGGCTTTTGGCTTCATTTGCATATATATGCATGAAACGACTCTCTGGATGCATATTTATGTATGTCGCTATGCGCTGAAAGCATCCGACCGTTGCCGAAGCCACTGCGACAGCATAGACTTGGTCCATCAGACTTAGTCAAGTGAAATCACCATGCAAACCGTCAATATCCATGAAGCCAAGACCCAGCTCTCGAAGCTGGTGGAGCAGGCCGCCAAGGGGGAATCGTTCGTCATCGCCAAGGCCGGCAAACCGCTGGTCAAGGTGGTGGCGCTGGATGCGCCGGCGGTCGCGCAACGCTTGGGTTTCCTGATGGGTGAAATTGCCGTGCCCGAGGACTTCGACACGATGGGCGGCCCCGAGATCGAGGCGATCTTCGGCGGCGAGCGGTGAAGCTGCTGCTCGACACTCACCTGCTGTTGTGGGCGGCAGGCCAGCCGGAAAAATTGTCTGCCAAAGCGCGGCAGTTGCTTGAAGATCCCCGCAACGCGGTGTATTTCAGCGCTGCCAGCATCTGGGAGATCGCCATCAAGCGATCGCTCGGCCGCGAGGATTTTCGCGTCGAGCCGCGCGTATTGCGGCGCGGGCTGCTCGACAACGGCTACGCCGAACTTCCCATCACCAGCGACCACGCACTTGGCACCGATAGTTTGCCGCCGATCCACAAGGACCCGTTCGACCGCCTATTGGTGGCGCAAGCTCTGGCCGAAGGCATCACGCTGCTGACCTCCGATGCGGTCGTGGCAAAGTATCCGGGGCCGGTGCGCCTCGTGTAAGAAGCGACACGCTCGATCGCAATAATGGTTTCAGCGAGACCTGCGCCGACGCGGCATTCGCGATGTTGCCTATCACCAGCGAGTCGAGAGGGGCCATCCCGTCGACGACGAACGAGTGTTCGTCGTCGGGAGATTCAGCGCGCGATTGCGAGCTTAGGCTGCTGCGTCTTTCAACTTCTTCAGCGGACGAATCTTGACCTTCACGCTGGCAGGCTTGGCCGCAAACCACTGCTCTTCCTTGGTAAACGGGTTGATGCCCTTGCGCTTCGGCTTGGCGGGCACGCTGACCGCGGTCACTTTGAGAAGGCCAGGCAGAGTGAAGGAACCTGCGCCCTTGCGGTGGACGGAGCCAGATACGGCACCTTCCAGCGCAGCCAGCACGGCGCGCACGTCTTTCGCGGCGACGCCGCTGCTTTCGACGATGTGCGCAACCAATCCGGATTTGCTCAGCGCGTCCTTGATCGGCTTGCCCGCCGATGAAGTGGCCGCTGTTTTGGGAGCCTGTTTGCCCTTTGACGCATTCTGTTTCGTTGCCATGGAATTCCCGTATTGGTGAGAGTTGGACGGTTCGATTGCCTTTCCGCAAGCGCAATGTACGGGAAGTCCGCAGCAGCGCCAACCAACTGGCTTGATCCTGCCGTTCCGGATCGCGGGCCGGAACGGCCGGACGGGGGGCTGATTGGACGAGTTTTGCCATCAAGACGGCCGCACCGGGCTGATGATTGGTCGCACGCACGCCGGCGAAGCGACGTGCTAGAACGCGCACATGACTTCCGCTGACGGCATCGCGCCTGTGCGCGCATCGCGCCTGTACCTGTGGGTGCTGGTCGGCATCGTGGTGGGTGGGCTGATCGGCTACTTCGCGCCTGCGGTCGGCGTCGCGCTGAAACCGATCAGCATCTTGATCAGCGCGATGAAGCCGTCGCCGAG
>JBKJND010000469.1:0-3303 GCA_046596095.1 Ahniellaceae bacterium
ATCGTGCCCCAATTGGTGCGGCTCACGCTCGCGGGGTTGAACAGAGGCGGGAACTGCCCGCCGCTGGTCACCACTACCTGGGCAGTGGCGGTATTGCCGGTGATTTCTCCCGCGCCGTTGATCCAGACCTGCGCCCCATTGCGATACACATACCAGGCCACGACAAACAAGTCGTTTTGGCCCGGGCGCTCGACGAACGTGAAATTGAAACCGTGACCGTCCTGTGCCGGGTCGAACCACTGCCCACTCATTGCGCGCGGGTTGATCAACGCCTTCGCGGCCTGCGTGGACTTTGCCGTCGCCGTCGCCGGGGAGCCTAGCGTCGCGGCCCTGCTGTCGACGATAAGCCCATTGGGTGCGGCGACGATCCCCGCATGCCACGCGACTTCTCCGTTGCGCGCGTCGCCGCGTTGGGCCTCCAGAGCGGAAGCGTCGGAGGCGCTCGCGTCGGCGATGCCGAGCAACGCCGCCACCACGCACATCAACCAGATTGCGCAATTGGTCGATTCGTTTCGTGCGGACTGCGTGTCCGCGCGCCTAGTGTTCATGCTCAAACCTCCAGTGATCGGGCGTACCCGGAACACAACGAGAGTCGCCACGGGTCGGGTTGTCTCACCCCCGGCGCACGTCATCGGCTGGTTGCACGTCTTCGGCGATGAGGGTGAGACAAATGCGCGACTGCAAGCACTTCATGTATGGGTCAACACGGAGTGCGTCATGTTCGACAACTTTTTCGTCTGCGCATTGAACTCGACACTCACTCTCGCGACCGCGAGCGCCGGCGTTTTCATTCCCTCTGTGGAGGCGGCAACGACGGCCGCCACGGGCGCTCCCTTCCGCGATGCGGTCGTGGGTCGATCTGCCAATACGCCAGCCGATGGCGGCGTGCCGAAGCTTCACCGCGTCCTGCTCGTTGCCGGGTTGCTGACGGACGCCGCAGCGTCGGGCACGGAGTTCGACTGATGAACCTCGCAATGCTCAAGGAGTTCGATGGCGTCGTGAAATCCATTCACGCCGCAGCGCTGGCGCCGAGCCACTGGACCCACGCGCTCGAACGTATCGCGCACCTGCACCGCAGCGACAAAGCGTTGCTGTCGACTTCGGCGCTGGCGCCCGAAGTGGGTGGATTTGCATTTCCGTTTGGCATCAGCGACGCGGCAATGCACGAGTGGGACCATCGCTATCGCAAGCAGGATGTCTGGAACCAGCGTGGCGCGGAGCTTGATCTGCCTGCGGGTCGCGCGGTTACCGACACGGATTTGCTGCCCGATGACGAATTGCTCGAATCGGATTTCTACCGCGAGTTCCTGTGCCGCATGGACATCGGGCGGCTTTGCACCGGCATGGTGTTCGACTTCAGGAACGTGCACCTACCCGGAACGCGTTGCTCGATTTACGGCGCGCGGTCGCACATCTTCGATGAAGCCGACCGCCAACTGCACAGCCTCACCCTCGATCACCTGACGCAAGCTCTGGGCACGGTGGAGCGTTTGCGCGATGCTGAGCTCCGGCTCGCCTCGACGCTGGCCGCGCTCGATCAGCTGCCCGGCAACGTGTTGCTGATTGATCGGCGCGGTTGCGTGATCTTTGCCAACGCGGCCGCGCTGCGACTGTTGCATTCGGAAGATGGTCTGTCGCTGGTGCCTGGCAATCCGGCGTGCGACGCGCTCGGCTGGTTGTCAGCGCCGCGCTCGTGTGCGCGCAGCGAGCTCGCGCGCGAAATCAATCTGGCGGCGAGCGTCGACGCCACCGGCAAGCGCAACCCGGCGCACGCCATCAAGTTGCAGCGTCCTTCGGGCAAGGCGGCGTTGGTCCTGCAGCTTTCTCCGCTGTCGGAATCGAGCGCGCTTGCGCACGCCGACCGCGAAGCATCGGCGATCGCATTCGTCACCGACCCAACCGCGAAGATGCGCATCGACGCAGACCTCTCGAAGCAGATCTACGGCTTCACCCCCGCCGAGTCGCGCCTCGCCAACAACCTGCTCGTCGGCGAGAACCTGCACGAGATTGCCGATCGCACCGGCGTCAGCGAACTGACACTGCGCAAACAACTGCAAACGCTGTTTGGCAAAACTTACACGCGCCGCCAACCGGAACTGCTCAAGCTGCTGATGAACTTCGCCACGCAACAATGAGCAGCCACCAGTGAGCCACACCACAGCCGGAGACGCGCATGCGCCTGGAAGTCGGAGCCCAATTTGCAAACTACACGGTGATCTCGCGCCTCGGTCGCGGCGGCATGGCGACGGTCTATCTGGTACGCGAACCCGGACTCGATCGACTGGTGGCGCTCAAGGTGCTGCCCGAACACCTCGTCGACGAATTTCGGTTCGCCGACCGGTTCCAGCAGGAAGCGCAGGTGATTGCCGGCCTCGATCACCCGAACATCATTCCGCTATATCGCTGCGGCATCACCGACGACATGCCCTGGATGGCGCTGCGCTATGTCGATGGCGGCGACCTGGCGTCGCGCATGCTGGCGCAAGAATTGGCTTTCACCGAAGGCTTCGCGATCCTTCGCGGTGTCGCGGCGGCGCTGGACTACGCCCATCGCAACGGCGTGATTCATCGCGACCTCAAGCCGCAGAACATCCTGCTGACGCGTGACCATGCTCCGTACCTGGCTGACTTCGGCATCGCCAAGTTGCTCGAAAGTTCGGCCAAGCTCAAGACCGCCACAGGCGGCCTCCTCGGCACGCCGGCATACATGGCGCCCGAGCAGGCTCGCGGACACCCGCTCGGTCCCGGCACGGACATTTACGCCCTCGCGGTCATCTGCTTCAGGTGGCTCACCGGAAGCCTGCCGTTCGATGCCGATACGCCGCACGCGATTCTTATCAAGCACGTCATGGAGCCGCTCCCGCTGGACCTGCTCGAATCCGTCTCTCCGGCGATTGTCGCAGTGTTGCAGCGCGGCCTGGCGAAGTTGCCCACCGAGCGCTACGCGACCGCCGGCGCGTTGATCTCCGAACTTGAGGGCGCCGTCTACCGGCCAACGCCTGTCGTGGCGCCAATGCTCCGGCCTATCCCCACCGAGAACGCGTTACCGCCGACGCTGGTCGCGCTTCCCCCCGACGCGAGCCGGCCAGGCTCGCCACACACAGCGGCTGATGACTCGTCGGCACCCGACGCCGCATTGCTGACAATGGCCCAGGTCCGAGCGCGGGCGCGGGGGGCGACGATGGAATCGCGCGCCGACCTCCGCGACCGCCGCTGGACCCGGATTAGCTGTGTCGTGATGCTGCTCTCGATGATCGTCCTGATTCCTTCGGCGATCGACTGGTTGCGAGGTTTTCGCGAACC
>JBKJND010000044.1:0-3924 GCA_046596095.1 Ahniellaceae bacterium
CTATTCATCGAATAACTGTACGAAACGTACGGTTTTCCGTCAAGCCGCGCCGCGCGATTCCAGCTTGCGCGCGGAAGACGAAACTCAAGCACGCACACACGGGCCGCGTGCGGATCGGAGGTCTTGAGGTGCTCGACGCGTGGGCAGAGTGAGATGGCAAGCAAGCTCATGGTTCTACCGCAACGGTGTCGATGCCGCATTCGAAGTCATCGTCCCCGAGCGCGCGGCATCCGGCCGGCCAACCCTTCTCGCGCCAGTAGGCTACGAATCCGTACTCGACCAGCCGCGCCTTGACGCGCGGATCGCGCAGCATGGCTTGCCCCATGGGCTTGCTCCGATACACATCGCCGAAGTAGTACGCCTGGTCGATGGGGCCGACCGACGCCATTTGGCGGTTGTAGCCTTCGATGTCCTGCCGCGCTATCAGGTAGGTAGACGGCGCGCCCGGTGGCAGCTTCGCGAAGGCCGATTGCACGGTATCGAGCGAAAGCTCGGCGTCGCGGAATACCCACGGCAGCAACCCGCGTACGATCCTGCCTTCTTCGGGCCGCTGCTTTTCGAGTTGCACCAGCGCTTTCTCGATGTCGTCGCGACGTCCGTAGGCGAGTGCATAATCGAGGGATCCCGACGAGGCCATGAAATTGCCCGGCGCGATGTCGCGCAGTCGCAGCTCCGCCTCGCGTACCTCATTGCCCGCGTCCAGCGCTATGGCCGCAGCAATGAGGCGCATCCAGCCGACGGGAAAGTAGGGGTCGAGAATCACCAGCTCGCGACTCGCGCGCGCGGAGTCCTGCATGCGACCCACGACATACAGCAGTTCCGAATAGTCTTCGCGAGCGTCCGGATAACTCGGATCGAGCTGCATGGCCCGCAGATAATGTCGCTCCGCCTCCGCATAGCGGAAACGCGCGCGCGCCACGTTGCCCTGCACATGTTCGCTGGCGGCCGCACCGGGCGCCAAAATGGCGGCACGCTCTGCGGCGGCGGCTGACTGTTCGAGTGCTGCCATGGACTCGACGCGATCCAGTGGCTCGTACCAGTACAGGACCTCGTGGGCGAGCGAGAGAGACGACCATGCGGCGGCGAATTCGGGCGCCAGTTTAACGGCCTGTTGAAAGTGCTCGATGGCAGTGCGCAGTTGCGCGCGTTGCCGCAGCAGCGCGCGGCCTTTCAGATAGAGATCGAAAGCAAGGGGATCGACGGACGTGCGCGCCGGCGTTGCGGATACCACGCCCAGGGAATCCGAGAGCGACTGGGTAACCTGCCGCGCAATTTCATCCTGCAGCGCGAACACGTTCTCGAGTCGGCGATCGAAGGTCTTCGACCAGACATGAAAGCCATCCACGACGCGAACAAGCTGCACGGTGATGCGCACGTTCTGCCCGTCGCGCCGGACGCTGCCTTCGACGATATGCGCCACCCCGAGATCCGCTCCGATCGCGCGCACGTCTGCCGCACTGTCCTTGAAGCGGAATACCGAGGTGCGCGCGACGACTTTCAGTTGCGGCACGCTGGCGAGCACGTTGAGCAGCTCTTCGGTCATGCCATCCGAGAAATAATCGTTGTCGGCCGCGGCGCTCATGTTGGCGAAGGGCAGCACCGCGATCGACCTGGGGTCGGCGGTACTTCGCGGAGCCTGCGACCCCGACTGCGCCGATGTCGACGCCGCTTCGGTGCGAGGCGCGGATTCGCGCTGCGGCAGCAGCACGAATCGCTCGACGGCGAAGAACGCAAGTGCAAGCACCAGGAGGCCAATGATCGCCCGATTCAGCCGCTGCCCGCTCTGCGGCGTCAGCGCCTCCTGCGACGTGACTTCGCCATCGCGCTTGAGCCCCTCCGGAGTCAACTCGAACACCCATGCGAAAACCAGCATCGGCACGAAGCCGATCGCCAGCAGCAGCACCAGCGCTTTCAGCACCCAGGGGGGCGTTCCGAACAGTGGCAGCAGCGTCTCGGCAACCTGCACCATCAGCCAGGCAGCGACGAGGTACAGGCCCGCCATGCGGAAGACGTTGCGGCGCTTGAGTTCGGCGATGAGTTTCATTTCACTTCGCCCAGTTCCGGCAGCGTGACCTTGAACCGGATCGGCGCCAGTTGCTCGGGTGCCTGCCCCAGTTTGCGCAAGAGGGGTAGCCAGCGCGGGTCGGCGTGGAGGCTGACAAGCGACGGATGCACTGCAACCGCGCCGAGGCTGGGATCGTTCTGCTCGATGGCCTGATTCAACCATTCGAAGGCACGGTCGGGCTCGCCTCGGAAGGCAAAGGCGCGGGCAATGGGAACGGCCGAGGTCTTCGCGAAACCGTTGATCTGCCTGGAGAGGACCGCATCGGATTCGGTTTTGCGACCGAGCGCGTGATAGGCCATTGCGAGGACGGTGCCACGATTATCTTCGTCGACTTCGCGTTGGATCGCTTCTAGCGCCGCGCCGGCATCGCCTTGTTGCAGCAAGATCTCGCCTATCCGCGCGTAGGCGCTTGCATAACCAGAAGTCACCCGAAGCGCCGAGCGGAACGTGGCCAAGGCATCGTCCAGCCGCCCCGAGTAGCGATAGGCGAGTGCAAGATCGTAGAGCGTGTCGGAATTGAGGGGGTCGCGGGCCATGAGATATTGCCCGAGCGTGATCGCCGGATCCATGCGGCCGAGGCGCCTGAAAAAGGTGGCGGCCGTTGCGAGTACCTGGGTGTTCGCGGGATCGAGCGCCAGCGCACGCTCGAGGTGGCGTGCCGCCGCGGCATAGTCGCGGTCGTAGTAGATGGCAATCCAGCCCAGCCATGCGTGTGAAGACGCGGAGTTCGGTTCTACCGCCTGCGCCTTTGCGATGGCTTTACGCGCCAGATCCGTTCCCTCTTCCGGAATCTGAAAACCCTCGTTCACCTGGAAAAGATAGTTTCCGGCCATGCCTTCCCACGCGGCGACGAAGCCGGGGTCTAGCGCGAGCGCCCGCTGATACAAAACAATCGACTGATCAAAAGATGCCTTCGTATGCTTGCGACTTGCTTCGCGTGCGCGGAGGTACAGCGCGTAGGCCTCTGGATCGACGGCCTTTGCGGTTGGGGTCGCGCCCAGCAGCGTAATCTTAAACTTGACGACCACCGCCGCTGCAATCTCGTCCTGCACCTTGAAGATGTCGTCGAGCTTGCGGTCGAAGGTTTCGGACCATAGATGCGCGCCGTCCGCTGCGCGGATGAGCTGCACGGTAATGCGCACGGTGTCGCCCGACTTGCGCACGCTGCCTTCGAGGATGGCCGCGACGTTCAACGCCCGCGCGATGTCGGGAATCGCCACGTTGCGGCCCTTGAACGAGAAACTCGAGGTTCGTGCGATGACGCGCAGCTTCGGCACCTTGGACAGCAGGTTAAGCAGCTCCTCGGAGATTCCATCCGAGAAATACTCCTGCTCCTTGTCCGAACTCATGTTGACGAATGGCAGCACCGCGATGGACGGATCCTTCGCGATATCGGGGATGGCATTGGTGGAAGGTCGGCGTTCCTCGACGGCTGCTTTGGTCGCGACAACCAGCGCCGCTTCGCGCCGCGGTGCGAGCGCGAATTTGTCGAAAGCGAAATAGCCGATCGCCAGTGCCGACATCGCCAGCAGCAGGCGGTTCATGCGCTGCGCGGTCTGCGGTGCAATCGAATCGCTCGCCGGCACCTCGTCGTCGCGCTTCAAACCCTGCGGCGTCAGTTCAAAGATCCACGCGACCATGAGGGCTGGCACGAATCCGATGGCGAGCAGCACCACGACGCTGCGCGCGATCCACTCCGGCGCACCGAACATCGGCAGCACCGTGCCGGCGACCTGCGTGATCAGCCACGCACCGACCAGGTACAGTCCCGCCATGCGGATGACGTTGCGGCGGCGGAGTTCGGCGAAGAGGCTAGTCACAGACGTATTCGCCCTTGTCGTGCTTGCGGCACAGGTCGG
>JBKJND010000117.1:0-5644 GCA_046596095.1 Ahniellaceae bacterium
GCTCTCAAGGCTTCGGTAAACCGGAACATGTCTCGCGCGGTAGAAACCTGGCCGCCAGCAGGGAAACCTCGGCGCGGTAGAGTTTCGCAGTTCAGCTTCTTCTCGCCTTTGATCTCGACGTATCCAACGGCGAGGTCGGCAGCCTTCTCCGTGCACTCGACAAAGGCCGTGTGACTCATGCCGAGCGGACGGAATATCTTGTCCTGCACGTATGCTTCGAACGGCTGACCTGACAGCACCTCGACCATCCGAGCCAGAACTACGTGGCCGAAATTCCCGTACTCCTGCTTCGACCCGGGAGCGAACGCAGGAGACCGCTGAGCGTGTAGCGCCACCATTTCAGCGACTGAGCGTGCTTTCTCCCGGTTATCAGCATTCTCAACGCCGAAAAGGTCAATATCTCCCGCGCCGGCCGTGTGAGTCAGCAATTGCCGTATTGTTACTTGGCTCGCGAAGTCTTTATTTGGATAGTCCTTCAACACCGCGCCTACCTTGGCATCCAAAGAAGCCCGACCCGCGGCCACCTGCTGCAAGATTGCTACAGCCGTGAACATCTTTCCGGCGGATGCAAGATTGAAGCGCGTATCGACAGTGTTCTCTTGGTCTCCTTGCGCGTCCCGCTTCCCGTATGCGCGCTCAAGCAGAATTTTTCCGTCTTTCGCCACGAGGACGACACCCGAAAAGCTTCCCGCCTGAGCCAAGCCCATGGCGAAGCCGTCGAGCCGAGCTACGGCGACTGGGCTAGCGGCTTCTTCAGTGCCTTTAGCAGCAGCCACGCCACTGGAAGTGGCAATCAACAAGGCTACACCGACCAACGCATAGCATTCCTTCCTCATGAGCTTCTCCGAAAATGGGCGCGGCACCTACCGAGGCTGTAGAAAAAGTGGGTGAGCGTGATACGAGGCAAAAAGTGCACGAAAAAGTGCCCGCGAGAGTGCGCTAGACGCGCGTTTCGTCTTCGAAAACATGTTTGACGCGACTGTGGTGAGCATTGGCAAGTTCCAAAAATCGCGCCGGGAGTTTTTCTACAGCCTCAACGTTTGAGTTCACCCGCTCGCGGAGCGGGCGAAGCCCGCCGTAGCGAGTCGGGTGCAACGACGGGTTAGGTTCCTTACCTAGCGGCAGTAGTCTTTGAGCTGTGGCAACTTGCATCTGTAGTACCAAGAGTAGGGCAGCTCACGGGGGACTTCGCCACCGACCTTCGCCCCAAGCTCCAGCGCTTGTCGAAAGTTGCGAATCGCGCCCGCCTGATCGCCGCGCTTGACGTCCCTATCGCCCGCGTCATCGAAGATGATTGCCTCTAGTTCAGACAGGCCAAGCTCTGTAGCGCCACTACGCTTGGATTCGGCAAGAAACCCTCGCATAGCCTCATACGAGCCACCCCAACGAGGCGTCAGGCCGCGCATGTAGCGGGCGCGTACTAGCCTATTCGATGGAAGCATCTTCGTGCTTGCCTCCAAGAGTGCCTTTTGAGCGGGGCGATCTCCATCGCGCAGCTCGAGGAGATGAAAGACACTCAGGTAGGGTTGCTCTGTCAACGAAAGAGACTCTTCGAGCTGCGGCAACGCAATTGCATGAAGCTTCTGCATCGCGGCGAAGTTTTCTGAGGGCGTTTGTGCCGCGAAATGCCCCCCGCGCGCACTGAACCCTGCGCGCTTGTAGTAAGCGCCCCGGATGAGCCGTACTGCATAGGATTTCGGCTGTGCCTTTTGCCACGCATCGAGGCTCAGCAGGTCTTGCTCAGTAAGGTCGTAGAAGGGGCGGAAAGCTTGCCGAAGGTCAAACTCTGACGCCTCGCCTGTAGCGAAACGCCTCTGCAGGGCGACCGTCTGAACTTCCAGTTGACTGAACTCGCCGCGCCTAAGCTGGTTGAGCCAAGTCTGCTCGACCTGCGCATTGGCTAGGGAACAGACCATCGCCAAAACAAGCACGACGAACCGTAGAGTTTGGGGCATGACTGTACTTCTGAGTAGACGGACCCACGGGTCCGGTTATGCGATGCCGGGGTGCAGCAACAACATCGACGTAATTGCCTGATTTGACGGGAGCCTAGCCACTCTGGGTCCGGCAAACAATACAAAGCGAAACCGGACCCGGCCACGGCTGACATTCCGCATTCGGTAGCACTCGTCCGAGCGCAGCGCGGCGGTAAGTAACCGTGCCGTGAACGTCCGCAATAGGTCGAAAGCTGCTGGTCAGGTTCTCACCGGTCTGGGGAAGTTCCGACGGCGAGGCTGGTCAGTCCATCTGGCGAAGCTGGTCACAGCTGCCGGCAAACGGTGCTCAGTTCGTTGGCAATACGCAATACGCACCACGCGCAACTCGGAACTGGTTTCGCTCGTGTCCGACGACGCGGTGAAAGCGCGCTGCGCAAGCGCACGATGTTCCACGCCCGCGCCCCGCCGCGCTGAACAGAGCTGGCGCGATGTCCAAAACTTTTGTCATTCCCGCGAAAGTAAGAGTCCAGAGTCTCTCAGCTGAACTTGGGATAGAGATGTGGCGAGATACTGGATTCCCGCTTTCGCGGGAACGACGAGCAGCAAAAAGCAGGGCGCTCGACGAGCCTGGCCTGCCCGTACCCCCGTTTTCTGCTCGACAGTGCCGCACACAGTGCGCTGACGAAGCCGGCGCGGATCCCCGTCACAAAATATCGGTGGATGCTGGTGCGGCGGGTGGGGGCGGGGCGAACTGCACCAGTGTCTGGCGGGTGGCAAGGTGTACGCCGTCTTTCCGCAAGGTTGCGTGCGCACGCTGCAGGAGTTCGCTCTTGATGCGCAGATAGTCGGCCGTTGCGACCCACACCGAAAGCGTCACCGCCACGCCGAGCTCATCGAAGCGCGCGACCGTGCATTCGGGCGGTGGTTCCGCCAACACACCTTCGACACCTCGCGCGGCTTCGAGTAGCGAATCCCGCACCTGATCAATGGGCTGATCGAACAGCAGCGTGAGCGTGAGATCGATCCTCCGCTGAGTGCGCGCGGTGAAGTTGTAAATGGGCGCTTTGGTAATCTCGCTGTTGGGGATCAGGATGTCTTCGTTTTGCGGCGTGCGCAGGCGCGTGGTGAAGATGCGCACCTGCTCGACGATCCCCTCAATGCCACTGATCTTCACCAGGTCGCCTGCTCGGAACGGCCGCAAGGCCATGAGCATCACGCCCGAAGCGATGTTGGAGAGTGAATCCTTGAGCGCGAGTCCGATCGCCAGCCCAGCCGCTCCGAGCACCGTGACCAGCGATGCCGGTGGCACGCCGATCTGGGTCAGCGCGGCAACGATGACGACCATCGACAACGCCGCGTAGACCGCGTTGCGCAGGAAGCTGCGCAGGATCGGATCGGCGCGATCGAATCGCGAGAGCGAGCGCTCGAGCAGGTTCGCCAGGCGCCGCGCCAGCCACAGGCCCACCAGCAGGATCGCCAGCGCACCTGCGATCCGCAGCGACCACTGCGTCAGCAACGTGCTCCAGTCCATTTCAGCGAACACGAGTTTCGTCTTGGCCAAGTCGATTAACCAGCAATGGCAGCGGCATTGCGCGCGAGCCTCAGCCACGTGTCGACGACGGTGTCCGGATTAAGCGATACCGACTCGATGCCCTGCTGCATGAGCCAGTCGGCGAGATCGGGATGATCGCTCGGTCCCTGGCCGCAAATGCCGATGTACTTGCCGCGCGCCTTGGCCGCAGCAATTGCCATCGACAGTAATTTTTTAACCGCAGGGTCGCGCTCGTCGAAAAGGTGCGCGACGACACCGGAATCGCGGTCGAGCCCAAGCGTCAACTGCGTCAAGTCGTTGGAGCCGATCGAGAATCCATCGAACAGATCCAGAAATTCGTCCGCCAGCAACGCATTGGATGGCAGCTCGCACATCATTATGATCTTGAGCCCGTGCTCGCCACTGACGAGGCCATTGTCTGCGAGCGCCTTGATCACGCGACGGCCTTCGTCCAGCGTGCGCACGAACGGGATCATGACCCAGCAGTTGGTGAGGCCCATCTCTTCGCGCACGCGCTTGACCGCGCGGCATTCGAGCGCAAACGCCGCTGCAAAACTCGGATCGACGTAACGCGATGCGCCGCGGAAACCCAGCATGGGGTTTTCCTCGTGCGGCTCGAACGCCGCGCCCCCGACGAGATTCGCGTATTCGTTCGATTTGAAATCGCTCAGACGCACGATCACCGGATGCGGCGCGAACGCCGCCGTCAGGGTGGCAATTCCTTCCACCAGCCGATCGACGTAAAAACTCACCGGATCGGCGTAGCCCGCGATCATGGATTCGATCGACGCCTTGATCTCGGGCGGCTGCGCGTCGAATTCGAGCAGCGCACGCGGATGCACGCCGATCTGGCGCGCGATGATGAATTCGAGTCGCGCCAGGCCAATTCCGTGATGCGGCAACTGCGCGAAATCGAAGGCGCGCTCGGGGTTGCCTACATTCATCATGACCTTGAGCGGGGCCGGCGGCATCTGATCGAGGTCGGCCGTGTGCACGTCAAAAGGCAGCACGCCCTCGTAAATGAAACCGGTGTCGCCTTCGGCGCAAGACACGGTGACCGAAGCACCATCGGGAATCCGCTGCATGCCGTCGCCGGTGCCGACCACAGCGGGGACACCGAGCTCGCGCGCGATGATCGCCGCGTGACAGGTACGCCCACCACGGTTGGTGACGATCGCCGACGCGCGCTTCATGATCGGCTCCCAGTCGGGATCGGTCATATCTGCGACAAGTACTTCGCCAGCTTCGAAAGCGCTCATCTGCGCGAGGCTGGTCACCACGCGCGCGCGCCCGCTGCCGATCTTCTGCCCGATGGCGCGGCCCTCTACGAGCACCTGGGCACTTCCTCGCTCACGCAGCTGATACCGCTCGATGCGATTGGCGCGCGTCCTCGATTTCACTGTTTCCGGCCTTGCCTGCACGATGTACAGCTTGCCGCTGATGCCATCCCTGGCCCATTCGATGTCCATCGGGCGACCGTAGTGCTGCTCGATGGTGAGCGCCTGCCGGGCCAGTTCGTGCACGTCCGCATCATCAAGCGCAAAGCGCGCGCGCAGCGCGGCCGGTGTCGGTTCATTGCGGACGCGCTCACCGGGCGCGTCCGAATAGACCATACGGATTTCCTTGGTGCCGAGGGTGCGACGCAAAATCGCCGGCAAGCCGCGCGCGAGCGTCGGCTTGTAGACGTAGAACTCGTCCGGATTGACCGCGCCTTGCACGACGCTTTCGCCGAGGCCGTAGCTTGCGGTAATGAAAACCACGTCGGTGAATCCGGATTCCGTGTCGAGCGTGAACAAGACGCCGGACGCGCCGACATCGGAGCGCACCATGAGCTGCACACCGGCGGACAGAAACACGTCTTCGTGCTTGAAGCCATGATGCACGCGATAGGCAATGGCGCGGTCGTTGTACAGGGAAGCAAAAACTTCTTTGACTTTCGCAACGACATCGTCTTCGCCGGTGACATTCAAAAAGGTTTCTTGTTGGCCAGCGAAGGACGCATCCGGTAAATCTTCGGCAGTAGCAGAAGACCTTACCGCGACCGATATTTCTTTGGCGCCGGCTTCTTTGCACATGGTTTGATAAGCGCCACGAATGGCAGCGTCGAGCGCAGGCTGTAGCGGGGCGTTCATCACCCAGCTACGAATTTCAGCGC
>JBKJND010000253.1:0-4107 GCA_046596095.1 Ahniellaceae bacterium
AGCTGGTTCGCGAGTCGGCCGAGAAAGCCTACGCCACCGCGCAGGAAGTCATGACGATCACCGCGCAGACCAATGAGTCGATTGGCGCGCTCGTCAAGGACGTCGCCGAGACCGTCAACCAGGTAGTCGCGCAGTCGGCTGAGCAGGCGATGGCCGAAGCCGGCAACGCAACCCGCGAAGCCGTGCGCACTGGCGATCGTTTCGTCAAGGACGCGACCAACACCGTCACTAGCGCCGCCAAGAAGGCTCGCTAAGCTTCACGCGCTTTTGCTGCGCTCCGCCTGGCGGAGCCGCAGGCAAACGGTCCTGGAAGGACCAGAGAAATACTCGAACCCGCTGGCGCAATTCGGCGGGTGAGGCGGAAAAAGTCGCGCCACTGGCGCGATCCGCCGAACGCCACGAACAGGATGTTCGTGGCCGGATGCGACTCGGCGAGCGCAGAATGCGCAGAGCCGTAGTCGCCGAGTCAAAAACTTCTAACCCGCCGGCGCAATCCGGCGGGTTTTTTTGTGCCCGACTTTCAGACCCCGACTTTCAGGCAGCGACGACGAAAAGCGCGATTGTCGCGAAGAAGCCCAGCGCCCAGACCACACTGCGCAAGCGGGCAATGCCGGCAATATAGAGAACGCTGTACACCAGCCGCGCCCCGATAAATCCAAGCGCGAGCGCGTCGATCACGGCCTGCTCGGCGCCTGCGAGATGCGCGATGATCACGGCTGCTGCGAAAAACGGAAATGCCTCGAAGGCATTGAGATGCGCCCAGTGCGCGCGCGCGGATCGCCCCTCGAGCCGCGATTGCCAGTCGCGCGGTGCGCGATTGTCGTAGCCGCGAGCCGAGGCTTTGGCATAGCCGGTCAGTACGTACGGCATTAGCGCCGCAAACAGCACACACCAATAGGCGATCGTCATGTCCAAGTGTGTCTTCGAAAAAGGGTTTGCAGTATGCCGCGTTTAGGCGCGATTCCGTGCGCACAACAGAAACTGCGCCGATGAGAATTTCAATACTCCGTATGGTTATTGGGTGCGTGATTGCGATGGGGGCGGGGGGTGTCATGGCCGCGCAAACCATCTCGCTCGATCCTTCGATGTGCCGCAATGACCGATTGTTCGCGCACGATTTTGGCGAGGACGGGGAAGTCGACGTGGGATTGCTGACACGCCAGTTTGCGGGCCGCAACTATTTTGTGGTGGTACCGCCGAGCTATCGGCCGGGTCGCGAACATCCATTGCTCATGGCCTTGCATGGCACCGGAGGCTCGGCCCCGGGTGCCGTAAGCAACGCGCTGGATGTGGCGCAAACCTGGCAGTCCATCGCGCGCAACAGCGGCATGGTGGTGGTGGTGCCGATTGGCTCGTCGCCATCCGGCAGCTGGCAGGCGTCTGCTGACCTGCCCTATCTCGATCTACTACGTGCCCATGCGACGTCGCAGTACCGGATCGACTCTCGCCGACACTATCTGTGGGGATTTTCTTCGGGGGGCCACTTCGGGCACGGAGTGGTGCTGCAACGCACCGATCAGTACGCAGCTTATGCGGTTGCGGCCGGCGTGCTGCGCGGATACGCCTGCAACGCCACCCTGTGTCCTGGGTATCTCGCTGCGGTGCCTCGCCGCATACCTCTGGACATCTCCAGTGGCACCTCGGATCCGATTGTGCCTATCAGCGAGATCAGTGCCGACGAAGGCCGTTTCCGCGATGCCGGCTGGGTACCCGGCGTGGACCTCTGGGTGCGTGGCCTTTTCGATCAGGGCCATGAGTATACCGTGCAGCAACTATCCGACAGCTGGAATAATATTTGCCGTTTCGGGGTCATTCCGTGATGAGGCAAAAGCGGCCCCGATAGTTTGATTGCCGTGGCTGCAACGGGAGTACTTTCCCGCTGAGTAAATTTGGCGTTGCTGCACGAGACGCTGCCCGCTAGAATCTCGCGGCTTTGCCGGCGACGGTCAGGCTGGATACGACCCGATGTTCTCTGCGGCACCCATCGATCCCATCCGCAACCCGCACGCGCACGGTCAACGCCTCGCGCGCCGCTTGAGCGGATTGCAGGCATTGGCAGCAATGGCATTTGCGTTGCCATGGTTGTTGCGCAGTCCGCGTGAAGCGACAGGCGCGGCGATTGGGGGGCTGATAGTGGCGCTGGGGACGTGGCTCATGGCGCGCGGAATGTTTGGGTCACGCGGACGGGGATTTTCCGCCGCAAGCGCGCTTACTGGCCTGGTGGTGGGTTCATTGGCGCGCTGGCTGACCATCGCGACGGGACTCGCGTTTGCCATCGGCTGGGCGAAGTTGCCGCCGCTGGCGGGGGCGTGCGGATTGATCGTGACAATGATGGTTCAACTCTTTGGACTGCGACTTCAGACGGGAACGGGACGATAAGTGTCTAGCGAATCGGCGTCCGGCGGCCTGACCGGATACATCCAGCATCACCTGACGCACAACATCAATTCGTTGGGCAGCGGCGACGTGCATTACGACACGTGGCTCGTGTCGCTGACCCTTGGCTTGCTGTTCTGCTTCTGGTTCTGGTCGCAAGCGCGCAAGGCCACCGCGGGCGTTCCCGGCAAGATGCAGGCGTTCGTCGAAATCGTGGTCGAGTTTGTCGACACTCAGGTCAAGGACGTATTCCACGGCGATCGCCGCTTCATCGCGCCACTGGCGCTGACAATTTTCATGTGGGTGTTCTTCATGAACGCCATGGACCTGCTGCCGCTGGATTTGCCGGGCTGGCTGGTGCAGACCTTCGCAGGCGAAGAAGCTGCACGTCACTTTTATCTGCGTGTGGTGCCGACCGCGGACCTCAACACCACGCTCGCGATGTCTACGGTGGTATTTCTGCTGACGATCTTCTATTCGATCAAGGCCAAGGGCGGCTGGGGGTTCACGCGCGAACTGTTTACCGCGCCGTTCCACGCCGAAACCGCAAGCAACAAGGCCTTGTTGGCTCTTCCCAACTTCGGTCTAAACCTGGTCGAGTACTTGTCGAAGCCGATTTCGCTCGCGATGCGACTCTTCGGCAACATGTACGGCGGCGAGATCGTGTTCATGCTGATCGCGGGCCTCGCCGCAAGCTGGATCACGTTCCTGCCCGGTGTCATTTTCAACACGGGATGGGCGATCTTCCACATCCTGATCATCCTGCTGCAAGCCTTCATCTTCATGGTGTTGTCCGTCGTGTATCTCGCGATGGCGCACGAACATCATTGAGCGCTGACTGCACCCGTTTTCGTACCCTTTCGTTTTAATTGCTGAGGAGAAGCGTCATGCAAGAATTCATCGCCATGGTTCAGGCCTACACCGCCATCGCCGCCGGCCTCATGATCGGTCTGGGCGCGCTCGGCGCCTGCATCGGCATCGGCATCATGGGTTCGAAGTTCCTCGAATCCGCCGCGCGCCAGCCAGAACTCGTACCCATGCTGCAGGCGCGCATGTTCCTGCTCGCCGGCCTGATCGACGCCGCGTTCATCATCGGTCTGGCGATCGCGCTGTTCTTCGCCATCGCCAATCCGCTGCTGTCGGCGGTGACTGGCGCTGCTGCCGGCTGAAACGCCGCGCGACTGCGAGCTTGAGCTCGCGGTCGGGTAGTTCGTGCGCGCTGAACTTGCTTCGGCGCGCCGTTGCGTTCAAACGAGGCTGGAAATGAATCTCAATCTGACATTTGCGTTGCAGGCTTTAAGCTTCGCGCTACTTATCTGGTTCACGATGAAGTTCATCTGGCCGCCGATCCTGGCTGCCATCGAGGAACGTCAGCGCCGGATCGCCGAAGGTCTGGCCGCAGCCGATCAGGCGCGGACGGACCTCAAGCTCGCCGACGAGCGTGCAAGCGAGGAAGTGCGCAAGGCGCGCGTTGAGGCGTCGGGCATCGTCGACCGTGCCAACCAGCAATACGCGCAAATTCTGGAGTCCGCCAAGACGGATGCCGTGTCCGAAGGGCAGCGGCAACTGAAACTCGCCGAAGCCGAGATCGCCACGTTATCCGAGCGTGCGCGTGAGCATCTGCGGCAGCAGGTCGCAGCACTTGCGGTGGCGGGTGCGGGCAAGATCATCGCGCGAGAAATCGATCCAGCGGCGCATCGCGATCTGCTCGATCGACTGGCAGCGGAACTG
>JBKJND010000430.1:0-6038 GCA_046596095.1 Ahniellaceae bacterium
CATCTGCCGGAGCCACTCTTCCACGCGTGGCTGGCGCGGCTGCTGGATTTGCTCGCGCCCGAAGGCGTGCTGTGCTTTAGCGTCAGAGACGCGAGCCAGCTGCCTGCGGAGGTCAAGATGCCTGAGGCCGGTTTTCTGTACGCGACTCAAAGCGAGAACGCGGAGTTGGACCCGGCCATCTACGGAACCGCCTACGCCAGCGAGTCGTTTGTGCGCGATGCGCTGGCGCGGATCGCGCCCGACATTCCATGTGTACGGTTGCCGCGGGCACTCGCCAACGAGCAGGATCTTTACGTCGTCGCACGCGCGCAGGATCGCGACTTGAGCGTCGTGCGTAAAGTTCGGCGCGGGCCGTGGGGGTGGGTCGATATCCGACGCCTGGGTTGGGACGGAGCGATTGATGTGCAGGGTTGGGCTGCGTCGCTCGACGACGGTGCCGTGGAGCGCGTGCAAATCACGCTTGATGGCACGCGGGTGGATGTACGCACCGGGATCGCGCGCCCGGATGTCGCCGAGGCGCTCGATGATCCGCGCCTTGCGCATTCGGGCTGGTCGCACCAATGCGCAGTGCCTGCGGGGACAGCATCAGTCTCGCTGCAGGTGGAAGCACTCAGCGAGCGCGGCGAGCGTGCCTTGTTGTACGCGGGCACATTGACGGCGCAATAGTCCGCACGACGTCCCGACGGCACCTCCCCACTCCGGTTATTTTTTCCCCGGCACCACGATCTCGCCGGCAGCGACCAGCTCGCGGTAGCGGATCGCCTGCTGCGCGAAATCGGCTTCGAGTTTCGCGACCGCTGCGACCATCTGCGGCTCCTTCACGATCTGCGCCAGCGCGGGGCTGCGCATGACGACGCGCCACTCCCATGGGAGATCCCCTGGATTGGACAGGTCGTCCGCGAGCAGCCCCGCTGCCCGCGCCGCATTGCCTTTCAATGCCTGCATCACGGCGCCGCCACCTTCGCCGTCGGCATCGAAGTCCGAGAACAGCGCCTTCGCCATCGAGTTCAGGTATTCGACCCGTGTGGCGCGTTCTTCCGCGCTCCACGTCGCGGCGAGGAATTCGGTCACGGTACTGAGGGTCAGCAAGTCAAACTCGTTGGTCGGTGCCTTGGGTGGGGTATCGAAAATGCCGTGCGACACGCTGCGGAGCAGCGCCATCGCTTCGTTCAATTTGCCGGCTTCGAGCATCAACGTGGCGTAGATCGAGAGCGCGGTCCCGTAGATGAAGCGGCGGTTGTCGCGACGTTCGCGTATCACGTCCGCGGCCAGCGCCATCGCACGTGCGGGGTTGCCGGTCTGCTCGGCGTACAGCATCACCACGCGACGCGTATCGGATCCCGACGCGTTCAAGAGCTCGGCGCGCTCGACCCACGGTCGCGCCTCGGTTTCGAGCCCCATCATCAACAGGTATTGCGCGACCGCGGCCGGCAACTCGTGGTCCTCGTGATCGATGGACGCCGTCTTGGCGTACCACCTGACCGCTTCCACGTAAGGTCCGCGATCGCCGTAGATCAAGGCCGCGCCGTTGTAACCGCTGGGGCTCGCCGGCTCCAGTTCCCGCACGCGGGCGTACGCGGCCAGAGCTTCGTCGAAACGCTCCATGGACCGCAGTTGCCGGCCCTTCGAGATCAGTAGCGAGGGCGACAAGGGATCGAGGATCAACCCCCGTTCGATGATCTCAAGCGCCGCTTCTTTCGATGTGCCGGCGTCGCGCCGCAGCGCCAGGGCCGCGAGTTCGTAAAGCTCGACGGAATTCGGTGCCTGCGTCAGCGCCCGCATGATCGTGTCGCGCGCGCCTCGCAACACATCCGCACGCACCGCAAACGTCGGATCGCGTATTTGCAGAATCGCATCGTAAGCCTGCGCCACCGGATCGGGCTGCGCGCCCTTGAGCAAGGATGCGAGCAGCGGACGACCGCGCTCGCCGGCTTCGGAACCGTCCAGCAAGCCGGTATCGGCCATCATGAAATAGGTACGCGCAAGCGCAATGCGCGCGTCGCTGAAATCAGGGTCTTGCGCGAGCGCTTCCTTGAACAGGCGCTCGGCCTGGGGCAGCGAGCCGTAACTGTTGAGGTTACGCTGCTCCAGCCCACGCAAATACAGATCGTACGCGGCGGCATCGTGCGTGGCGACCGAAGCAAACTCGGAGGGCGGCGACTTGATCGCGCCCATCAGCGAGCGGGTCAGTTCCGCTGCGACCGCGGTCGCGATCTCGTCCTGGATCGCAAATATATCGTCGAGCGTGCGGTCGTAACTCTGCGACCACAGGTGACTGCCGTCGCGCGCGTCGATGAGCTGCGCGGTGATCCGGACCTTCGACCCTGCGCGCTGGACCGATCCTTCGAGCACCGTTCGCACATCCAGGGTCCGCGCGATCTCGCGGATATCGGTCTTCGTGCCCTTGAATGCGAACGCGGATGTGCGCGCCGCAACTTTGAGCCCGGAAACCTGCGCCAGCATGTTGAGCAGCGTCTCGCTCAAGCCATCGGCGAAATATTCGTTTTCCGCAAGCGCCGACATGTTGACGAAGGGCAGCACCGCGACCGAAGGCCGCTTGTCGACCACCGCAGCTGCGGGTTTCGGGTCGATGGTGGCAGCGGCGGGCCGCGTGGCCAGTTCGGGATCAGGAGCGCCGCCGCGCGTCAGTACCGCAACGCCGATGGCAACGAACAGCAGCACGATGACGGCGATGTCGAGCTTGCGCGCGGTCTGGTTCGTGATGGATCCGCTGCGGTCGATCTGGCTCTCGCGCTTGAGGCCCTCGGGAGTGAGCTCATAAACCCAACTGAAGACGAGCGTGGCGACGAAGCCGCCGGCCAGCAGGAGCACCATGACCCGCAACACCCACGCCGGTGCCTCGAACGTTGGCAACAATACTGATCCGACCTGCACCAGCAGCCATGACAGCACGAGGTAGGCCGCAGCAACCCGCAGCACGTTGCGACGCTTGAGTTCGGCGATGAAAACGTTCAACGGTGTGCTCCGCCGTGTGGAATTGGTTCAACACCCGCTCGCCCAACCATCGCACAAAACCCAGCCTCGCTGGTTCGACGCGCCACTCGTTGAGCGCTGCCGCGGTCGGCAACCCGCTCTACGCTTGCCATGGGTCGACCAACTCGATGCCGCATTCGACGAAGTGACGTACGTTGCGCGTCGCGAGCAAGGCCCCGTGCCGGGCCGCCGTGCCCGCGATCATCGCGTCGCGAAGTTCGATGCTGCGACCCTGCCTGCGCGCCAGCGCAGCCAAACGCGCCGTGCGATCGGCTGCAGCGGAATCGAAGGGCAGTACGCGGCCACCAAGATCGCGGCTCACGACCGTCTCGAAAGCCTGTTCGAGTCGCAAACGACGCTCGCTGTTATCGAGCAGTTCCAAACCGAAGCGGATTTCGAGCACGACGATGCTCGCGATCCAGACCGTTTCCGCATCCTGTCGGTTGAGCCAATCGACGACCGCGTCGGCTGGTTGCGGTCGCATGAATTCGGAAAGGACGTTGGTGTCGAGAATAATCACGTCATCAGGTCCTGCCGATAACTGCGCAAACGGCCCTCAATTCGGGAGCTCGGACGCCTGCAGCGCCGCACTGGGCAAAGTAGCCGGTTCAAACGCGGTGTCGCCATCCGCTTTCGCTTTGGCGAACCGCGCCCGAATGACGGAGCCCAGGCGGGATCGCCTCGGCCCGCTCCGCTGCAACGCACGTCGAAGAATGTCCCGGGCTTCGGACTCCATGCTGGTGCCGCGCAGCGAAGCGCGCTCCTTGAGCGCCGCCTTGATGGATTCGTCCAGGTTGCGGACTACCAGTTGCGCCATCGCGGAGCTCCGTCTGATTGCTTTGGCCGATGATATCACGCTATCACTTTTGGTCGACAGTCGCGTTGCGCCCGGCGCGACAACTGTTCGCGGAAGCGCTCAACGCGACTGTCGCAATCATGAGTGTGTGCTGCGTAGCTTGAGCTCAGCGATGAAAATGTTCGGCGGCGTGGTCAGTCGTTCGCGGGTGGCCGGAAACGGGTATGGCACCTCGAACATCGGTAGCACGGTGCCTGCCACCTGCACCAACAACCACGAGGCGACCAGATACAAGCCGGCCATGCGGACGACGTTGCGGCGCTTGAGTTCGGCGAGGAAGCTCAACGCGGGGGCGCCGTGCATTCGAGGTGCCGCGAAGGCGTTTCGATCATGCGGCAGCCGTCGGGAAATCCTTTTGCATTCCAGTATGCGAGCAATCCATCGCGTTCGGCGATGCGAAGCAAGCCGGGCTCGCTCACGATGCCGCGCGCCGTGGGAAACCACATTTCGCTGAACAGGTTGGACTGCCACTCGGGTTCGTCCACCGCGAGTTCGAGCTCGATCGCTTCGCGATACAGGCCGAGCACAGCAAGGGTTGCGCTCCAGCCGGAGCCGTTGACGCCATCGGGATCCGCGCGGGCAGCCGCGACCAGCGCCGAGTTATTGCCGGGGTTGTCGATCGCGTCGTATACGGCCTCGATGGCGGCGCGTGTGCCGGGATCGTGGTTCGCGATCCTTCCGTAGAAATACTCGAGGTCGCTGCGCGCGCGCTTGCGATCCTGCGCGGCCAGCGCCAGGCGCGACTGGAACCGCCCAGCCGCCCACCACCCGAGGTCTATGGCGCGGCGCAGGCCCGCTTCGGCCGCCTCCCGGTCGCCGCGCATTTCCCGTACCGCCGCCAGCCAGCCATGCGCGATCCCGGCCAGCGGGTCGATTTCCACCGCTCGCTGCAAAGCCTGTTCCGCTTGGGCGAGGTGCCCCACTTCGAGCAGGTGCAAGCCCTGCCATACCCGCGAGGTCGAATCTCGCGGGTCGCGCTCGATGGCCTGGCTGAGCAGAGCCTCCGCTTCGATCATCCTGCCGCGTTGCGACGCGAGGTCACCGAGCACCGCGTAGGGCAGCGGCAACGTATCGTCGAGCTCCCGCGCGCGCCCTGCAGCCTGGAACGCCGCAACGCGCGCTTGCGCGCGAGACGTGCGGATGTAGTCGGGTAACACGTGATGGATCGCGGCCAGGACGGCCCAGGCCTCTGCGAATTGCGGGTCGCGCGCGACCGCTTCTTCGAGCAGTGTGCGCGCGGTGAGCAACATTTCGCCGCGCTGGTAAAAAAGTTGCCGGCCGCGCAGATACAGCTCGTATGCTTCGAGGTCCTTCGTGGGAGCGGCCACTTCGACCTTGCCCGCGCCAGTCGCTACGCCGAGCGCGCCGCTGAGCGCGGTCGAGATCGACTGCGCGATTTCTTCCTGCACCGCGAAGATATCGGTCAGCTCGCGATCGTAGGTGTCCGACCACAGGTGCTGGTCGGTTGCCGCATCGATCAGCTGCGCGGTGATGCGCACCCTGAGGCCTTGTTTGCGGACCGAGCCTTCGAGCACATGCGCGACGTTGAGCGCGCGCGCGATCTCGCGCACCGGGGTCTGCTTGCCCTTGAACGAAAACGCCGACGTGCGCGATGCGACCTTCAGCCCATCGATCCCGGCGAGCACGTTGAGCAATTCCTCCGCGATGCCGTCGGCGAAGTATTCGTTTTCCGGATCGGGGCTCATGTTGGTGAAGGGCAGCACCGCCACCGAACCGGGAGGCGCGGACGCTGCGGCCGGCGCGGGCGGCGGCGAGGCTTCTGGAGCGACCATTGGCGCGGCCTGCTCTGCGTTCGCGCCATTGCGCGGGGGCACGCGCAGCTTCTCGAACATGACCATGAGCACCACGACCACGAGCGCGAATAAGGTGATGTAGTCGAGGCGACGCGCGCGGGTGCCGCCGGCTTCCGGAATCGTCCCGTCGTCGCGACGAATACCGGCGGGCCCGACCTCAAAAATCCACGCGATCGCGAGACTTGGCACCAATCCGAGGAGCAGCAGCGCGATGATGGCCTGGCCCACCCAGGCCGGCGCGCCGATGAAGCCGAGCACGATGTCGGAGACCTGCAGCAGCAGCCAGCCCACGACGACGTAGGCCGCAGCCACGCGAAACACATTGCGGCGTTTGAGCTCGGCGAAGAAGCTCAAGGCTGCGCCCCGGCCTGGCG
>JBKJND010000445.1:0-4562 GCA_046596095.1 Ahniellaceae bacterium
TGGTTAGGGGCTTACGATGGATTTCGGGTTTACAGACGAGCAACTGGCGATTCAGGACGTGGCGCGCCGCATCGCACGCGAAGTGATAGCGCCGTCGGCGGAGCACTTCGACCGTACCGGCGAATTTCCGCTCGAGAACATCCGGCTCCTCGGCGAAAACGGCCTCATGGGCATCGAGGTGCCGTCCGAGTATGGCGGTGCGGGTATGGATCCGATTTCCTACGTGCTGGCGATGGTCGAAATCGCGGCGGCCGATGCGGCGCACTCGACGATCATGTCGGTCAACAACTCGCTGTTTTGCAACGGCATCCTGACATTTGGTACTGAGGCGCAAAAACAACTTTACGTGCGCGCCATTGCCGAAGGTCGCGAGATCGGAGCGTTTGCGCTGACCGAACCGCAATCAGGATCGGACGCGACGGCTATGCGCTGCAAAGCCACGAAGCAAGCCGACGGCAGCTTCACTATCACCGGCAAGAAGAGCTGGATCACTTCGGGACCGGTTGCGAAGTATTTCGTGCTGTTTGCGATGACGGAACCGGAGCGCGGCGCACGCGGCATCACCGCGTTTGTCGTCGATGGGGCGCGCGCCGGTTTTTATCGGGGCAAGACCGAGCCAAAGCTCGGCATCCGTGCCTCGGCCACCTGCGAGATCGAGTTCACCGATTACCGTGCCGAGGCCAGCGAAGTGCTGGGCGACGAAGGGCACGGTTTCAAGATCGCGATGGGCGTGCTCGATGCCGGGCGCATCGGCATCGCGTCGCAAGCGGTGGGTCTCTCGCGCGCCGCTTACGAGGCGACGTTGGTCTACGCGCGCGAACGGCACGCATTCGGCCACCCGATCGGGACCTTTCAGATGACGCAGGCCAAGATCGCGGACATGAAGTGCAAACTTGACGCGTCGCTTCTCCTGACCTTGCGTGCGGCGTGGGCCAAGACGCGTGCCGAGAAGAATGGTGGGCGTTTCACTACCGAGGCGGCGGTCGCCAAGTTGACGGCATCCGAGGCGGCGATGTGGATCACGCATCAGGCGGTGCAGATTCACGGCGGCATGGGCTACTCGAAGGAGATGCCCATCGAGCGTTATTTCCGCGATGCCAAGATCACCGAGATCTACGAGGGCACCAGCGAGATCCAGCGCCTTGTCATCGCGCGACACGAAACCGGCCTGCGCTAACCGCACGCGATCTTGGCTTTGAGCCCTTTCCCTCCGGGAGAGACCAAGGCATTGCCATCGGATGCCCGTTTGCGCGCCGGAACCCGATTCTCGTCATTCCCGCGCAGGCGGGAATCCAGAAGTCCCTGTCGTAGCGTGAAATCCGAGACCGCAACGCCAGAAACTGGATTCCCGCCTGCGCGGGAATGGCGACGGAATGCGGAATCGCGAAGACTATGAGCGAAGCGCGGCGCGGTATGCTTTGCGCCCTTTTCGGGTGGCGCAAAGCAGACAATGAACGCGCAGCTTGCAGACGCTTCCACAACGACCGTCGCCGCCATTTCCGCGGAACTCAAGGGGCGGTTGAGCACGGCGCGCCACACTGCGCTGGCGCCCATGATCGCGCGTTTTTTTCGCCGGGTTGAAGCCGAAGAACTGGCTCTGCGAACGAATCAGGATTGGGCTGCGTTGATGCTTGGCCTGATCGACTTGTCCGCGACCCGCGCGGCGGGGCGACCCCTGGTCCGCGTTTTCAACCCGACGCGTGGCGAGCAGGGTTTCGAATCGACCCACACGGTCATTCAAGTCATCAACGACGACATGCCGTTTCTGGTCGATTCGGTCAGCATTGCGATCAATCGCAGCGGCTCGGCACTGCATTCGGTAGTCCACCCGGTCGCCTACGTCGAGCGCGATGCGAGCGGTCACATCGTCGCGACGTTCGATGAGCCAGGCGCGCCGCGCACCACTGCCGAATCGCTGATGCATTTTGAAGTCGACCGGCGCGCCGAAGCCGCGGAGCTGGTGGGCCTCAAGGAAACCGTACTGCGCGCGCTCGCCGATGTGCGCGCAACGGTCACCGACTGGGACACGATGCGCGACCGCATGCGCGCAATCGCCGAGGAGCTGAAAACGCGGCCCATGCCGATCGACGACGCCAACCGCGCGGAAGCCAGCGAGTACCTCAAATGGCTTGCGGACAACCATTACACGTTTCTCGGCTTCCGCGAATATCGCGTGGCGTCCGGCCCCGAGGGTGAAGTGCTGGCCGCGGTCGAAAATTCCGGCCTCGGCATCTTGCGCGGACTGGACCATGCGCCGCCGCGCCCCTTGGGTTCGCTGGCCGCGCACAAGATGGATCGCAGCGGCACCGCCAACGCCATCATCGTTACCAAGACCAATTCGCGCTCCACCGTGCATCGTTCCGGCTACATGGATTACGTCGGTGTCCTGAGTTTCGACGCGAACGGGCGGGCGGTGGGTGAGGAGCGATTCCTGGGCCTGTTCACCTCGAGTGCGTACTCGCGCCGGCCTTGGGAAGTGCCGGTGGTACGGCAAAAGTACGACGCGGTCATGCGGCGCTCCGGAATGCGGCCGGAGAGTCACAGCGGCAAGGCGCTACGCAATATTCTCGAGGGCTTGCCGCGCGATGAGCTCATGCACAGCAGCGCCGATGAACTCGGCGACACCGCGCTGGGCGTGCTGCGATTGCAGGGTCGGCAGCGGACGCGCTTGTTCGTGCGTCAGGATCGCTACGGCCGCTTCTTCTCGATCCTCGTATTCATTCCACGCGACCGCTTCAATCCGACGGTGCGCGATCGCATCGAGCGGCTGCTCACGCGCGCGTTCAACGGCGAGCACGTCGACACGAACATCGCGGTCGGAGATGCGCCACTGGCGCGCATCCATCTTGTCATTCGGTCGCGCAAGGGCACCAGTCCCGCGCCCGATCTGCATCTGCTTGAGGCCGAGATCACCGAAGTGGTGCGCAGCTGGCAGGACGCGCTGCGGGAGCACCTCATACGCAGGCACGGCGAGGAACGCGGTCTGCAATTGGCCAACCGTTTCGGTCGCTCGCTTTCGGTAGGCTACATGGAGCAGGTCTCGGCCGAGACGGCAGCCGACGACGTCGCCTCAGCAGCCTCGCTGGTGAACGTCGACGACATCCGCCTTGATCTCGACCGCTCGGCCGACGATCCGGGCCGACTGCGCTTCAAGCTGTTCCGCTTCGATTCGCCGCTGGCGCTGTCGGATGCGTTGCCGATGTTCGAAAACCTCGGCATGCGGATTCTCACCGAACATCCGTACCAGTTCGCCGTGGGCGAGCGCACTATTTTTCTCCAGGACTTCGAGGTCGAAGCCTCGCCGCCGGATCTCAACGTCGCCTTGGTGCGCGACCGGTTCCAGCAGGCCTTCGAGCGCGTCTGGCGCGGCCAGACCGAAAGCGACGGTTTCAATCGACTGATCCTGCACGCCGGTCTCGACTGGCGGCAAGTCGCGATGCTGCGTGCGTATCTCAAGTATCTGTTGCAGACCGGCGTGCCATTTTCGCAAGCGTACGTCGAACAGACCGTTGGCAATTATCCGTTGCATGCCCGCTTGCTCGCGGAATTGTTCGCGGCGAAGTTCGATCCGGCACGCGGCGACGCCGGCGACGACGAAGCGGGAACGGCACTGATCCGCGAGTGGACCGATCTTGGTTTCGCGGCGCATCCGCACGCGCACGCGGGTTTGGTCGACGAGATCGCCGCCGCGCGCACGCAGCCGCGCGCGCAGCAGGTTGCAGCTGCGGTCGCCGCCCTGCTGGCCTTGATGGATCGAGTCGCGAGTCTCGACGAAGACCGCATCCTGCGTGCGTTCATGGCCGTGATCAACGCCACCTTGCGTACCAGCTTCTTCCAGCGCAAGGGCGAGGGCGGCACGCACAAGGACTACATCAGCTTCAAGTTCGATCCGTCGCAGGTTCCCGACCTGCCGAAGCCGCGCCCCTACCGCGAGATTTTCGTGTACTCGCCGTTCCTGGAAGGCGTGCACCTGCGTTTCGGTCCGGTCGCCCGCGGCGGCCTGCGCTGGTCCGACCGGCGCGAGGATTTCCGCACGGAAGTGCTCGGACTGGTCAAGGCGCAGATGGTCAAGAACACGGTTATCGTGCCGGTCGGTTCAAAGGGCGGGTTCTTCGTCAAGCGCCCACCCGTCGGCGGCGACCGCGATGCCGTGCTGGCGGAAGGCATCGCCTGCTACAAGCGCTTCATCAACGGCCTGCTCGACATCACCGACAACCTGGTCGACGGCAAGGTCGCGCCTCCGGTCGACGTCGTGCGCCACGACCAGGATGATCCGTACCTGGTCGTCGCTGCCGACAAGGGCACGGCCAAGTTCTCCGACATCGCCAACGGCATCTCCGCCGACTACGGCTATTGGCTTGATGACGCGTTCGCGTCGGGCGGCTCGGCGGGCTACGACCACAAAGGCATGGGCATCACCGCCCGTGGCGCCTGGGAGTCGGTCAAGCGTCACTTCCGCGAGCTCGGCCTCGACACCCAGACGCAGGAGTTCACGGTCGTGGGCGTCGGTGACATGAGTGGCGACGTGTTCGGTAACGGCATGCTGCTGTCCGAACACATCC
>JBKJND010000444.1:0-3975 GCA_046596095.1 Ahniellaceae bacterium
TCTGGTCCACGTAGGCGAGTTTCACAGTTTGCCCAATCGCGACTTCGCCCGAATCCGCCTTCTCTTTGCCGATAACCATCTTGAACAAGGTCGACTTGCCTGCGCCGTTCGGACCGATGATGCCGACGATGGCCCCCGGCGGCACCGTGAAGCTCAAATCGTCGATCAGCAGGCGGTCGCCGAAACTCTTGCTGACGCCCTTGAACTCGATGACCCGATCGCCGAGGCGCTCGCCCGGCGGGATGAAGATCTCGTTGGTCTCGTTACGGCGCTGGTATTCGACCGAGTTGAGCTCCTCGAAGCGCGCCAGGCGCGCCTTGCCCTTAGAGCGGCCGCCCTTGGCGTTGCTGCGCACCCACTCGAGTTCACGCGAGAGTGCTCGCAGCCGGCCTTTCTCCTGCGACTCTTCCTGCTTGAGCCGATCGGTCTTTTGTTCCAGCCACGAGGTGTAGTTGCCCTTCCAGGGAATGCCGCGCCCGCGGTCGAGCTCGAGAATCCACTCCGCCGCGTTCTCGAGGAAGTAC
The DNA here is from genome assembly GCA_046596095.1 of Ahniellaceae bacterium. Lineage (GTDB taxonomy): Bacteria > Pseudomonadota > Gammaproteobacteria > Xanthomonadales > Ahniellaceae > JBBQNY01. Next base: position 525 of record JBKJND010000444.1, read on the forward strand.
CGATCATGGGTGACCGCGACCACGGTGCCGGGAAAGCGCGCGAGAAACTGTTCAAGCCACTCCACCGATTCCGCATCGAGATGGTTGGTGGGCTCGTCGAGCAGCAGCATGTCGGGCTTGGACAGCAACAAGCGGCATAGCGCGACGCGGCGTTTCTCGCCGCCCGACAACGTGCCGATCACCGCGTCCCACGCTGGCAGGCGCAGCGCGTCCGCGGCGATGTCGAGCTGCTGCGTCAGCGTGTTGGCGTCGTTGGCGGCGAGGATTCCTTCGAGGCGTTGTTGCTCCGCGGCGAGCTTGTCAAAGTCCGCGTCGGGTTCGGCGTAAGCGGCGTACACGGCGTCGAGAGCGGTCTGCGCGCTGAGCACCTCTCCGACGCCCTCCTCAACGGCTTCGCGCACAGTCATGGCGGCGTCGAGTTTCGGTTCCTGCTCGAGAAAACCCACCTTGATGCCGGCCTGCGGGCGTGACTCGCCGTGAAAATCCTTGTCGACGCCGGCCATGATGCGCAGCACTGTCGACTTGCCCGCGCCGTTCAGGCCGAGCAACCCGATCTTGGCACCGGGGAAAAACGACAAGGAAATGTCCTTGATGATCTCGCGCTTCGGCGGCACGATCTTGCTGACGCCGATCATGGTGTAGATGTACTGCATGGGTTTTTCGCTTCCGAGTGTTATTTGAGCGGGACTAAAGAGATGCGGCGGGCGCGGTCGCATCGGCAGGCGCTTGACGCGCATGCGCGAGGAAATCGGCGAAGGCCCGGTGAACGGGGGCCGTATTGTAGAGCCGTTCGCGGTTGGCGACGATGCGCGCGCGCAGCGCCTCGCAAGCAGACGGTTCGGCAATGAGCTTGAGTGCTCGCACGCAGTAATCCGCGAGATCGCGCGCGATGAGTTCAGGCACGTCGAGCTGCGCAAGCAGCGCCGCGGTCTGCCGGCTGCGCATCGAAGCGCCCGGCAGGCTGAGCACCGGCAAACCTTCGCCGAGCTGGTCAAGCGCGCTCATGCCGCCCGACCAGCCGCAGGAGTCGAGGCCGAGATCGCAGTACGCAGCGAGACCACGGAATTCTGCGAGCGGTAGCAAAGGGTGCATGACCAGTTGCGCTTGCGGGTCGCCCCCCGCCTTGTTGAGCTGCTCGCCCAACCGCTTTTGCAACGCATTTCGCACGTTGGCGTCGGTATGCGGGATGAGGTGCAGTCGCGCATTCGGAGCCGCGGACAGAATCGACATCAGCGCCTCGACTTGCTCCGGCAGGAGCTTGAAGACACTCTGCGCGCACAGCAGTTCGAAGTATTCGCGAGCTGCAGGTGCCGGCCACGAGCGCGGCACTCGTGAAGCGACCGTGGGAGCCATGAGGCCGGCGCCGAGACCGGGCAACCGGATCAGTCGCTCTGTGTACTGCCGCCCGGCGTCGTCCGGCTCGAAGCATTCGCTCGAAACAAAAAAGTCGACCGTCGGCAAGCCGGTGGTGACCGGGTGTCCCCACAGCACCGCCTGCATCGGGGCCAGCCGCAACGCGGCAAGGCCTTGCGTCAGCGGATGCATGCCGATGTCGGAGTAGACGATCGCGTCAGGGGCGAGCGCGGCAATCAAGTCGCACCACGGCCGTGCTTCGCGCGGGCCGCGATGAACTTGCGCAACGCCTGCGACCAGCGCGTCGGTATGCGTATCGGTCGTGGGGTCGAGTTGCAACAAATGCGTTTCGAAGCGCCGTGGGTCGAGGCGCGTGATGAGGGGGCCGAACAAACGCGTGACGGTGTGCTCGAAGGTGTAGGGACTGACGTACACGATGCGTTTGCGCTCGCGAGCCGGCGGGGCCGGTGCAGGCAATTCCCCAACCAGCGCGCGCATCATGCGGGCCACCAGCGCGCCGTAGTCTTTCTGGTCCTGCGTGACGTCGTCGCCCAGATAGTGGCGGTAAAACGCCGTGCACTGACCGATGCAGCCCCAAACCTGATCGCGCCATCGCGGCTCGCTCCACTCAATCGTGGCGAACTCCGCGACGCCTGCCCGCCAGCGCGCGCGAAATTTCTCCAGGGACTGCGCATCAGCGTGGGCGAGTCCGTCCGGCAGCTGAAACCGTGCCCAGCGTGCGGGCAAAAAATCGGGCGCAAGTGCGATCGCGCGATCCAGCGCCGCATGCCCCTGCGCAAAGTCGAACGTGATGAACGACGCGTGCGCGCGGGCCATCCACGCAAGCGCGTCGGGGTCTGGACTATTCACCGGTAGCACGCTCCGTCCGGGGCAGGGGCTAAGATAGCGGGCCGCTCCCGTCGGGTCCCCGCATGTTCAAACAGTATTCCCCGCTCAGCGATTACGATCCTGAGCTCAGCGCCGCCATTATCGCCGAGCAGCAGCGCCAGGAAGATCACGTCGAGTTGATCGCGTCGGAAAACTACGCCAGCCCACGGGTTCTGGAAGCACAAGGCTCTGTGTTGACCAACAAGTACGCCGAAGGCTATCCGGGCAAGCGTTACTACGGGGGTTGCGAGTACGTCGACATTGCCGAGCAATTGGCCATCGATCGCGTCAAGCAGCTGTTTGGCGCCGACTACGCCAACGTGCAGCCGCATTCGGGCTCGCAGGCCAACGCCGCCGTGTATCTGGCCCTGCTCAAGCCCGGCGACACGATTCTGGGCATGAGCCTCGCGCACGGCGGTCATCTGACGCACGGCGCCAAGGTAAATTTCTCCGGCAAGCTGTTCCACGCCGTGCAGTACGGTATCGATGTGGCGACGGGGCTCATCGACTACGACGAGATCGAGCGTCTCGCGCGCGAACACAAGCCGAAGATGCTGGTCGGCGGCTTCAGCGCGTATTCGCGCGCCATCGACTGGGCGCGAATGGCGGCGATTGCCAAGTCCGTGGATGCCTATTTCTTTGTCGACATGGCGCATGTTGCGGGTCTGGTCGCGGCCGGCGAGTACCCGAGCCCTTTGCCGCACGCGGACGTTGTGACTTCGACCACGCACAAGACGCTGCGGGGACCGCGCGGTGGCGTGATCCTCGCGCGCGCCAATGCCGAGATCGAGAAGAAAATCCAGTCGATGGTGTTTCCCGGCACCCAGGGTGGTCCCTTGATGCACGTGATCGCCGCCAAGGCGGTTGCGTTCAAGGAAGCGCTCGAGCCGGCGTTCAAGACCTATCAACAGCAAGTCGTGCGCAACGCGCGCGCAATGGCAGCGACCCTGATGGAGCGAGGCTTGCGCATCGTGTCGGGTGGCACCGACAATCACCTCATGCTGATCGACATGATCGGACGCGATGTCACCGGCAAGGACGCAGAGGCCGCGCTCGGTCTCGCGCACATCACGGTCAACAAGAATGCGGTGCCGAACGATCCGCGCTCGCCATTCGTGACGTCCGGTCTCCGCATTGGCCAGCCACCCTGCCAGCGCGCGGCACTCGTGACGTCCGGTCTCCGCATTGGCACGCCTGCGGTGACGACGCG